>NZ_VORB01000001.1:0-300000 GCF_007995015.1 Luteibaculum oceani | reverse complement strand
ATTGTAGATTACTCTTACTTCATCCACTTTTTCAGCTTGGAATGCATCCATTAGTTGCTGGCAGATATCCGCTGCATTTTCAAAGGTAAGCTCGTCGAAGATAGCGATAGGGTCGTAGTTAAATTCCTCGGTAGAAAGCTTAAACGGAGTCTTAGAAAAGAAATCGTTTGCTTTTTTACCTAAAGGCAACACCTTCACTTCGGCATGAGCGTTTGCTTCGATAACACTCTTTGTTGTTTTGATGACATTATTGTTAAAAGCACCACATAAACCTCTATTCGAAGTAATAGCTACAACGATGATTTTGTTTTTAGGACGCTCAACAGATAATGCACCTTCGGAGATATCAAGAGTTGCGGAAACATTTCCAATAATCTCCTTTAACTTATTGGCATAAGGACGCATTTGCGTAATTGCATCCTGCGCTCTCTTAAGCTTTGCTGCCGATACCATTTTCATGGCAGAGGTAATCTGCTTAGTAGAGTTTACCGATGTAATTCTGGTCCTTACTTCTTTTAAGTTAGCCATACGGTTAGGCTTTTATCTTATTTTTTGTACTTCGCTGAAACTTCTTTTGCAACTTTCTCTAGCACAGAAGTTAGTTCATCTGTGTACTTACCAGCCTTAAGCTGATCTAGAGTGCTGCGGTGTTCTAATTCAAGAACATTTAAGTAGTCTTTTTCGAACTCTTTTACCTTGTTTACTGGTACGTGGTTAATCAAACCTTTAGTACCACAGTAAATAATTGCAATTTGATGTTCTACAGACTGAGGAGAGTTTTGAGCTTGCTTAAGAATCTCAACGTTTCTTTCTCCTTTATTAAGTACTGCTTTTGTAGCTTCATCAAGATCAGATCCAAACTTAGCGAAAGCTTCAAGCTCACGGTATTGTGCTTGATCTAACTTAAGTGTACCCGCTACTTTTTTCATTGATTTAATCTGCGCAGATCCACCTACACGAGAAACAGAGATACCTACGTTAATCGCTGGTCTAACTCCAGAAAGGAATAATCCAGACTCAAGGAATATCTGTCCATCGGTAATAGAAATTACGTTGGTTGGGATATATGCAGAAACGTCACCCGCTTGAGTTTCGATAATTGGAAGAGCAGTAAGTGATCCACCTCCTTTTACTTTTCCTTTTAGAGACTCAGGTAAGTCGTTCATTTGAGCAGCAATCTCATCGGATGCAATCACCTTAGCAGCACGCTCAAGAAGACGAGAGTGAAGGTAGAATACATCTCCAGGGTATGCCTCACGTCCTGGAGGACGTCTAAGAAGTAGAGAAACCTCACGGTAAGCTACTGCTTGCTTAGATAAATCATCATAGATAATTAATGCTGGACGACCAGTATCTCTGAAATACTCACCAATTGCAGCACCCGTAAATGGAGCGTAGAACTGCATTGGAGATGGGTCAGAAGCATTTGCTGCAACAACTACGGTGTAATCCATAGCTCCAGCATCTTCTAATGTTTTAACGATACCTGCAACGGTTGAACCTTTTTGGCCAATAGCTACATAGATACAGAATACAGGCTCGCCTCTGTCGTAAAATTCTTTTTGGTTAATAATTGTATCGATAGCCACGGTAGTTTTCCCCGTTTGTCTATCCCCAATAATTAACTCACGCTGTCCTCTTCCGATTGGAATCATTGCATCGATTGCTTTGATACCCGTTTGAAGTGGCTCATTTACCGGCTGACGGTAAATTACACCAGGAGCTTTTCTCTCGATAGGCATTTCGAAAGTTTCACCTTCGATAGGTCCTTTACCATCGATAGGTTGACCAAGCGTGTTTACAACCCTTCCAACTAAACCTTCACCTGCTTTAATAGAAGCAATTTGCTTAGTTCTTTTAACTGTATCACCTTCTTTAATTCCTTTAGATGGACCTAATAATACAGCTCCAACGTTGTCCTCCTCAAGGTTAAGTACAATACCTCTTAATCCTGATTCAAACTCGATAAGCTCTCCAGATTCTACTCCGGTTAGTCCATAAATACGTGCAATACCGTCTCCAACCTGAAGTACAGTACCCACTTCTTCTAATTGCGCTTCAGATTTGAAGCCCGAAAGCTGTTCGCGTAAAATATTCGAAACTTCTGCTGGTTTAACCTCTGCCATAATTCTTTGCTTATTTAAAAGTTAGCAACGAAGGGGTTGTTTTTAAAATCCTTTTTTAATTTTCTAAAAGATCCCAGTACGCTGGCATCTATTTGCTTGTCGTCAAGTTTTACGATAAATCCACCAATTAACTCTGGATTTATTTGCTCCTCGATTTCAAGCGTCATTCCATCAGGTTGTACCCTAGATAGAATTTCTTTTTTCGTGCTCTCATCCAGTTTTACCGCAGAAATAATGGTTAATTTCTGGATGTCATTAGCCTTTCTGTAAAGGTTAGTGAAGGAATTGCATATTTCTAAAAGCAATGACTCTCTGCCTTTTTTTGCCAACAATTGGATGAATTGCAACGTAAGTGGAGAAATCTTCTCATTGAAAATTTCCGACAATATCTTAACCTTCTTATCCTCACGGATAATTGGGCTTTTCAAAAGCAACTCTAAATCTTTGTTCTCAGTAATAGCGCTAGCTACTAGCAAAACATCTGCTTTTACAGCTTCCGATGCCTTGTTTTCTTGAGCAAGATCTAAAAGTGATTTTGCGTATCTACTTGCAACTTTTATTTGACCCATAATGGTTTAGTTAAGGGTAACTTCTGATGCTAAATTTTCTGCTAACGCCTTCTGTTTATCGCTGCTGCTTAATTGCTCGCGTACAATTTTCTCGGCGATTTCGATAGAAAGACTTGCAATGTGGTTTTTCAACTCAGTCATTGCAGCAGCTTTTTCCATAGTGATGCTTTCTTTAGCATCAGCTACGATTTTTTCTGCCTCACTTTTAGCTTTGTCTTTAGCTTCAGTGATCATCTTATCTTGTAATGCCTTAGCCTGAGTAATAATCTTTTGACGCTCCTCGTTGGCTTCTCTCAGAAGTTCTTCATTGCTTGCCTTTAAAGAAGCCATTTCCTTTTTAGCTTCCTCAGCTGCTGCTAGTGCAGAACTAATACTTTCTTCTCTAGCGTTAACTGCTTCAAGAATTGGCTTCCAAGCAAAAACACGCAAGATTACTAAAAGGATAATGAATGCTACTGCGGTCCAAATCGATAATCCTAATTCTGGAGTAACTAATTCCATGATATTCTGAGTTGTTGTGTCTTAACAGTTTAAAGTAAACAAGGCCTGTAACCAATCGTTACAGGCTTTGTAAGTTTTCTTATGCTCCGAAGAAAGCAGATGCAACTACACCAAATAGTGCAACACCCTCGATAAGAGCCGCAGCGATAATCATCGCAGTTTGAATTTTGCTCGCAGCCTCTGGCTGTCTTGCAATAGCTTCAGTAGCAGAACTACCAATTTTTCCAATACCCATTCCGGCACCGATTACTGATAATCCAACTCCAATTGCTGCTAATGTTCCAGTCATGATTTACTGTTATTTGTTGTTTATAAATCCAATTTTAGTGGTGCGCTTCTTCGGTAGCCATACCGATGAATAACGCAGATAATAAGGTGAATATGTAAGCTTGTAGCGCCGCTACTAATAACTCAAGCACATTCATAAATACCATAAATGGAATAGAAAGTGCCGACATATACACCGACTTGAAAATAAATATTAGGGATACTAAGCTTAAGATTAGAATGTGACCTGCAGTGATGTTCGCAAACAAACGAACCATAAGTGCAAATGGCTTGGTGAAAATACCAATTAACTCCACTGGAATCATAATTACCCACATTGGTATCGGAACTGGTGGTGCTAAAATGTGACCCCAGTATCCTTTGTTACCAGATACATTGGTAATGATTAAAGTGAAAAGCGCTAATACCAAAGTAACTGAAATGTTACCTGTTAAGTTAGGCGCTAGAATTGGAATCAATCCTAGGAGGTTGTTAATCCAGATAAAGAAGAATACGGTTAACAAGAAAGGAAGGAATCTCTTGTACTTGTCTCCAGAAATGTTTGGTCTTGCAATTTCGTCCCTTACAAAAAGAACGATAGGTTCTATAACACCTGCAAATCCTCTAGGTACTAATCCGTTTTTCTTGTATGTACGGGCTACAGTACCCATTATAAGAATTAACAGAATGATAGATAACCACATAGAAGCTACGTTCTTGGTTATGGAAAGATCTAAAGGCTTAGCGTTTAGGTAATGTCCGTGGCCATCTGGAATTAACTCACCATTTTCATCAGCGATATAAATCTTACCGTGATTCATAACATAGGTGTTGTTACCTTTTGTAACGGGTGTAGTTCCGTGATGAAACTCAGATGACATGAAAATGTCAAGGTTACCATTGTGGTATAGAATTACCGGTAATGGCATACTTACAGGGTGTAAGTTTCCTTCTTCGTCTTTCACATCCCAGAAATGCCATTCGTGTGCATCGGCGATGTGGTGAAGAATCATGTCCTTCGGGTTAAACTCCTCTGAACCATGGTCACCTTCAGTCGATGAAGACGCGCTCACAGCGCTAAGTCCAACAAACAAGCTTAAAAAGCTGAAAAGGATTTTAAATGATACTGGTCTTCTTAACATTCCTTAAGATGGGCTTAAAATCGGTCGCAAAAGTAGGCAATAAATGCTTAAAAAAGATGCGCTTTACCTAATTTGTTTAATTATTGGGTTTTTGTTTTAGCATTTGAACCAGGTCGAGTGCTAAATACAGCAAGGAATTAAGCAAGATTAGAGGTAGGTATGTTTTTTTTTGTTCGGGTATTATTAGCATGGTTAATGCCACCAGAAACAATGCAATAAGAAAATAGAATCCTTGAAAAGCTAAAACTACTAATGGTGTGTTTATTCCTTTTTTGTGCAGTCTTGTTAACCCGAAATTCTTGCTTATACCATACAAGTAGAAAAAACTGGCAATGGCCAATTGAGGCCAAAGTATAGCGGGAAGGAAAATAGCGCTCAATAAAACACTAAGAGAAATCCAAGCAATTCCTCCGGTTAGAAACAGTTGAGAAGGCTTAGTCATGAATTGATGAAACTAGCGATTGAGATCCTTGATTAAGGAGTAAATGCCTGCGGCAACCCCCACAAGGCTCCCAGTCATGGCAAGCCATGGTTTTTCGAAACCGAACTTTTCATCCAACCACCTGCCGAAATAGAAAAAAAGTAAAATGGCTCCAACCACTTTAAAGGCGGAGCCAGTATAGGTAGCAAACTTCGCTTGAAGTTTGCGCTTATCTTCCTTTTCCTTATTTGGCTCTTGCAAGCTTGGGTTCTGTGTTGCTGCTAGGATCCTGAAGTAGGTCTTTAACCTTAGCACCCATTGTACAAGTACCTGTAAATACTGCTCCTGGCTCTATAGCCAATCTTCTTGAAACAATATCACCAGTTAATTTACTTGTGCTCTTTAAACTTAATAATTCTGAAGCTGTAATTTTTCCGTTTAGTGTACCCTCGATATCAGCGTTGCGACAAACAACCTCTCCCTCGATTACTCCATTAGGACCAATTACCAGTCTTCCCTGAGTAGTTGTTACTCCTTTAACAATTCCGTCGATACGGATGTTGCTTTCAGATTTAATTTCCCCTTCAATTACAGTACCCTCTACTATGCGGTTAAGCTTTTCTGGGTTACCGTTTTCCGATCCTTTAGCCATGTTTGACGTTTTTTTGTTCCCGAACATTCGAACAAATTTGTTTGCAAAGTTATGTAAAATGCTATACTACCAATGAAAACATTGGTTAATAATTATTTTCGAAGAACTTAAGGTAATTTTCGATATCCTTATTAACAAACAGCATTTTAAAGTTTTCCTCTGATATCGCGAATTGTTGGAAATTATTGCGCGAGATCACTCTTAATTCATTTTTATCCTTTATAAATGCTTGGTGGTATAGCTTTGCCTGTTCCTTGTTGTCTAATCCTCGTACTAATAAAATTGGTAGTTCGTTGGTTAAAAAGCTTACGCTTACATCCATTTTTTTATTCGAGAAAAAGCGCCCGTTAAAGTTAGCAACTTCCACCTTGGCTCTAGTGGTATTCATCGCTCCCTTGGGTATTACCACCAAATAGTAATGGGCTGAATTAGGTGTATCGGTGTAGTTCGAAGTTGTTGCAGCCAATTCTGGTTCCTTCTTTTCCTTTTCTGCAGCGGTAGAAGTGCTGTCGGTATTTGAGTTAGATGTTTTACTGTTAGCCATAGCTTTGCGCAATAATGCTAGCAAGCGTTCCGCTTCTTTCCCTTCTGGAGTACCCCTAAATTGCTTAGCTAAAAAGGATAGGGTTTGCTCAAATTCACCAATTTCTCTTTGTTCCGAATGAATTCTTGCCTTTAAAAAGTAAAACTTAGGGAGTAAATCCGATGCGGAATATTTGGAAATGCCCTCCAAGGTTATTTTCATAGATCTATCCAAACTATCTATTTGGTAGGCTAAATAAGCTTTGCTGTAATGGCTTTGAGCTTCTTTCTCATTGGCTTGTTTGCTGGCAACTCTATCCGGGTTTTTAATAATCCTAGCAAATTCAGAATCTGGGTATTCGTATAGGATTAAATCTTTGTAATAGTAGCTACTACTTTTGGTGTCAAAAGAGAAAAATTCCTTTTCCGAATTGGTCTCTTTTGCTAGGTACAGACGATATAACTGGTAATAAGCGGGTAATCTATAAACGGTAGAGTCGTAGCGAGCTAATAGATTCTCAAAAGATTCAATGGCATTATCTACGTCCTCGAAATTTTCTTTGTACACTAAACCAGATTGGTACAATGCAGATTTAGTTTCCTGCACCAACTTCTGTTTCTCTTTATCTGTTTTAGGTAAATCTTTCCGCAATTGGGCGTAGCTAGGAAGTCCTTTCAGTTCGCCAACAGGTTTGGTTTCTACGCTTAAACTGTCTTTTGCAGTCCCTGTGGTTGCAGGCCCGCTATTTCCGCCAATGCGCCAGTTGTCCTGCAGGGTTCTATCGCCCCACTTATCTTTAAATTCTTTGTATCCCTGAAGCTTGGCCTTGGCATTATAGAAGTACCAACTACCGCTGCTTTCTTTTTTACCAGCTTTGCTGGCCAATATCTTTTGGGCCTTTATCTCCTTTTCCCTCTGTTCCTTTAAAAGTCGTTCGCGTTCCTTCTGAATAATGTCCTCCAACTTCTTATCCTGTTCTTCGGGAGCTAGGTTAGCAATTTCAAGAATGCTATCGTTCTTCTGAATTAAGTTAAGGTGAACTACCAATTCCTGTAGGTTATTCGACTTGTTTTCAATTTCTTCGAATTCAGGATGTGTTTTTGGTAAAATCGCTAGGGTACTATCGTAATAGATAGATGCAGGTTGGTATAGTTTTTCGTTAAAGTAATATCGTGCTAAGCGATAAAACGACTTTCCCTTTTGCCGATTGTTGTTTATGCTACTCTTAATAGATTTCTGAAGGAATTCCACTGCTTCGGGATAATTTCTTTCTGTGAATTCTATCTCAGCTAAAGCATAGTAAATCTGATCTTGATACTCAATGTTCTTGTCGTCTTTAAGCAGTTTTTCAAGGTCCTTTTTAACGGAAAATGAATTTGCACTCCCCTGTACCGCAGTGGCCTGACTAATTCCCGCATTAAAAGCAAGTTCATAATTGGGACTTTTCTGCACAACTTTTCTAAAATCGGCTATGGCCTCATTGGCGTTTCCTAGTCGTTGATGCAATTGCGCCTTGATAAAATACATGCGCATCCGCTCATCCTTTTTTTTCTCTAATCCTATGGCATTTGAAATTCGAGAAATGGCTTCGGGGTAGGCTTTCGACTTAATATGGTAAAGCGCATTTACCTTTTGTCGCATTAGAGCGCTTTTTCGCTTTAGTTCTTGCTCTTTGTTTAAAATACCTAAGACCAAATTAGCCTTTTGCATTTCTTCCTGTTCTATGTGTGTTCTAACTAGCCAGGCCAAAGCCAAGGGCTTGGCATCTCCCTCCTTGTATTTTTTAGCAATAAAGTTGAACGTTGATGCAGCCTGGTCGAACTCCCCTTTGTAAAAATGGCCTATCCCTTTTGCTAGGTAATTGTTGTCTATCCATTTACAGTACTCCTTTCCGCCAATTTCCATACTATGCCTTGAAATAACTTTTTCAGTTTTTTCAATGGCCTTATTCATGTTAGGAAGTAGAGCACTTCTTTCTTCTTCTGTGGGGGCAGGAAAAATGGGAAGGGTTTCATCGAAATTTTCTTCTCGAGCCTCCTTATAGCTCCTTAGAGATTCCTTTATTTTTTCCTTGGCGTTAAAATACCCATTGTATCGCGCTGTAGTATTATGGTACGCCCTGTTTAAGAATGCCTTCTTTTTGGTAGAGCATCCTACAACTACAAAACAGATAAATAAAATGGAAGATATACGCCTCAATGAAATTGCTTTGGAACAACAACTCGCAAATATTCAAATTATTTTGTGGTTGGTACTAACATCTGCATTAATAAACGCGTGGGCTCAATGAAAAATGTAATATTTGCGATGTAGAAAGAAGAAATGGTTAACGATAAGGAAAAGGAAAAAAAGCAGCTCATTAAAAAGCTGAGGAATAGATATCGATTGTCCATAATTAAAGACAGCACATTCGAGGAGCGTATGTCATTTAGATTGACACCCATGAATGTATTGGTGGCATTTGTCTCTAGTTTTTTATTCTTAGGCTTCGCTTTTATTTCTATTGTGGTATTTACTCCCTTGCGCGAGTTTATTCCTGGATATACCGATACGGAGGTTAGACAACAAGCAATGCAAAATGCTTTGTTGGTAGATTCGCTGCACCGTGAATTAAAGGTGAAATCAAGATATGTAGATAACTTGGTATCCATTCTCAATGGAAACCCAAATATCGATAGCGTTAAATACGATTCCGAAACTGGTGAAGCTTTTAAGAATTTAGATTTCGAAAACAGTAAAAAGGACTCCCTATTTAGGTTGGAATTCGAAACTAGCGACCAGTATAGTCTGGGGGCTTCTCTCAAATCTAAGACTGGAGAGGTAAAATATTTTTTTCCACCGGTTAAAGGAATCATTACGGCAGAGTTCGAGCCAGAAAATAATCATTACGCGGTGGATGTAGTTGCTGCTGAAAATGAAATGGTGAAATCTGTTTTAGATGGAACGGTAATCAGCGCTACCTGGACAAGCGATGGTGGTTACGTAATTTCCGTTCAGCATAATGACAATCTAATTTCGGTGTACAAGCACAATTCGGTATTACTCAAGAAAGCTGGGGACAAGGTTAAAGCGGGAGAGTCTATTGCAATTATTGGAAATTCGGGAGAGTTAACATCTGGACCTCATTTACATTTTGAGTTGTGGAAAGAAGGGGCTCCAATCAACCCCAAGGAGTATATAATATTTAATTAATGGGTTTAAAATCTTGGTTTTCAAAGCTGTTCGCTAAGCGGGTCGTGCAAAAAATGTACGATGATGCTGCTATGGCCGTCCAGCATCAGGAGCAAATTTTAAGCTACTTGGTGGATAAAGGTGTGAAAACCGAGTTTGGTAGGGACCATCATTTTCATGCTATAAAATCCCACACAGATTTTACTCAAAAAATACCTGTAAGAGATTACGAGGGCTTGCGTAATTATTTCGACCGTGTTGTAAAGGGCGAAACTTCGGTATTGTGGCCGGGGCAGCCGGTATATTTGAGTAAGACCTCTGGTACAACTAGTGGTGCAAAATACATCCCAATAACTAAGGAGTCTATTCCAGAGCATATTAGTGCTGCCAGAAATGCGCTGTTATCCTATATAAATAATACTGGAAACGCCGCTTTTGTTGATGGCAAAATGATATTCTTACAGGGTTCCCCTGTGCTCGATAATAGTAAAGCAATTCCTACAGGTAGGTTAAGTGGAATTGTTGCGCACCACGTTCCTGGGTATTTGCAGAAAAACCGAATGCCGTCTTTTGAGGTGAATTGTATTGAGGACTGGGAAACTAAGGTGGATGCAATAGTGGAGGAAACCCTTAAGGAGGATATGCGACTTATTAGTGGAATTCCCGCTTGGGTTCAAATGTATTTTGAGAAATTAATTGAGAAGACGGGTAAGAAAACGGTTGCAGAAATATTTCCGAATTTCTCTTTACTGGTGTACGGTGGAGTTAATTTCGAACCCTATGCAGCTCGGTTTAGAGAATTAATTGGTAAGGAAATGCCAACGGTTGAATTATTTCCCGCATCGGAGGGGTTTTTTGCATTTCAAGATAGGCAGGATGATACAGGGCTATTGCTAAATACTAATGCTGGAATGTATTACGAGTTTGTTCCGCAGGAAGAATTAGATAAGCCACATCCAAAAACCCTCTCTTTAAGTGAGGTGGAGCTAAATGTAAATTACGCACTGGTAATTAGTTCTAATGCCGGACTTTGGAGGTACAACATAGGAGACCTTGTAAAGTTTACATCCCTGAGTCCATTTAAGATAAGGGTAACGGGGAGGATAAAACATTATACCTCTGCATTTGGAGAACATGTAATTGCGGAGGAGGTTGAGGGGGCTCTCAGCGAGACCTTGAAAAAGGATGTTGCCGCGGTAACAGAATTTACTTTGGCGCCCCAAATTACACCCGAGTCAGGATTACCATACCACGAATGGTTTATAGAATTCAATCGCGAACCGAAGGATTGGAATGTGTTTATCGAGAATTTAGATACGGCATTACAAAATAAAAACCCGTATTACCGCGATTTAATAGAGGGGAAAGTGCTATCTCCGCTAAAAATTACTTTGGTGGAAAAGGATGGATTCCAAGAGTTTATGAAAAAACGAGGCAAGTTGGGAGGGCAAAATAAAATTCCGAGGTTGGCTAACGACCGCAAAATTGCTGATGAACTAAAGGCTTGGTCGGTTAAAACAATTGCCTCATCTAATTTTTAGGTTGTTTCCAAGAAAATAAAAATAAGTTTATCGAATTAGATTTCCACTACTAGTTTATTTATTTGCAATGCGAAAATTTTTAGTTGAATTCCAAACCATTAATTTTTATAGGTTTGCAATGCAGTCAAACCACGCCACAAAATATGGCTTTATGATAAAGCTCAAGAGACCATTACATTTTATTAGCTGTCTAGTAATCAGCTTATTTGCAATTAATGCCACCGCGCAAAATATTTGCGCCAACAGAGCCGAAGTAAGTACAGATGCGTCTTGTATTGGATGTGGGGTAAACAACCCCGACAGTGCAGCAGATTGTAATCTTGACTCTCGCGCTACCATTACCGCAAACCTTCTACTTTCGGGTGGAGCCACATTGGATTTGTTTTTCGATGGCTACACTGGAGCAACAGGTGATACGGTTGAACTGTATGTGGCAGCATCTAACAATTCTGCGTTAAGCGGAACAACAGTAAGTTCATTTGGAACCGATGGAACTGGAATGATCCAGGAAAACCCCGATGGTAAAACATTGGCACAACTATCTATCGTAATGCAGGGCGATCTACTACGAGTTAGATTTTTCCCTGAATCTCCATTTACTGGGGTGCGTTTAAATTCTAACGCCCAAAATGGTGGTGGAAACTTTACGCTTGATGTTGCCAAGGCCCACGTTTTAAAATCTAGCGGTGTTGTTCGGGAAACGATTTGTGAAGAGCCAAACGTTCAAACCAACTCCCTGGGAGGTACTTGTACCGCTAACTTCTGTGAGGTTCAAAATCCCGACGCTATTTTAACAGAGAGCGAAGATGATTTTGCTACTATCAATGTTACTGCAGGGCTGTTGGCAGGAACCGCGGAATTAACTGGGTTCTGGAACCAACTTGGTTGTAGCCAAGATTCAGCAAGAATTCTTCTTCAATCCAATAATGCCCCAGCAAATGCTACAATTACTATCCGTGCACTTCAGAAAGATAATCCCGGTGATGCCGGAGCAGTAGTGGGGACAAGAACTATTACTGCACTTGGTACAGGTAAAGCTGAGTACTACATTCATCCTGGCGTTCCGTTCAATGCGGTTCAAGTAGAGGTGTCTGTAGGGGGTGGGTTTAACAATGCTTCTATCCGTGTTTACGCAATTTGCATGAAACGTGTAACACCTCCGCAACCCCTTAATGATCAAAGAAATTTAACGGTTTGTTTTGGTGAAGGAATTCTTCTTCAAACAGTTCCTTATAACAACGAAACTGCGAGATGGTACACGCAAAGAACCGGTGGAACTCCTGTTTTTACAGGGGATAACTACCAAACCGGACCATTAACTCAAGATACGGTCATCTATTTTGAAGGGTTTATTCCTGGTGCTGCAGGTTGTGTGTCTTCTTTTAGAGATTCCTTTGCTATCGATGTAACTCCAACTCCTCCAGCTGCGGATCCATTTAATGGAACATTGGTTGCATGTTTTAATGAGCCATATACCATTGCTCCAAAACCAGAGGGGAATGTATTCACATTCTATACTACAGATACCACTAGAATTATAACAGCATCTAATTTTACAATTCCTAATGTGCTATCTGATACTACCATTCTAGTGCAGAACACTGTTAATGGGCGATGTGGTTCTGAAAATCTAGTTGCAGCAAATATCGTTTTATACAAGGAACCTGTTGTTGCTCAGGTAGTGGATACAATCGGAATTTGTTTGAATCCATCTGGACAACCAATTAACAGTTTCCTTCCTGTTTCTGTGTTAGATGAGTCACCAAGAAATCTTGGGACTACCTACAGAGTTTATAATAGAAATAGAGTGTTAATCGGTGTAGGAGGGGGAAGTCCTGCTGAATTCGTTTTTGGGGATTCTGTTTTACTTCCAATTTCTCAGTTTGCAATAAACAGTGTTGGAGCGGTAGACTCCATTTTTGTGGACGCAGTTTCTGGTCCATGTACTGAATCTAAGAACAAACAAAAAATTATTTTAATTGGTGTTGAGCCAAGTACGGTTATTCCAGATGCAGACGATGTTTATGCCTGCGAAGGAGAAAACGTTACTTTAACCGTTAATAATCCTCAACCTTTCCAATACTATTATTGGTACGATAAGCCTGTAGGTGGATCTCCATTGTATATCGGAACAAGTATCACAATTCCTGCTCCTATGACGGAAGATACTCTGTATGTTGAGGGTGGATATGGTAGCTTCTGTACTTCTCCAGGTAGAGATACGGTAAGAATTGTACCGTTAAGCAGCATAGGAAATCCTTTTGAAAACCTAAGCGTAATAACTTGTGGAGATAGCACTGCGGTTATAGACTTAACAGATGCTGGTTATCCTCTTGCAGAAGGGTCCACTTATGAGTGGTATACTCAGGCAACTGGTGGTTTCCCAGTATTTGTTGGAGATAGTTTCGTAACTCCTCCTGCAACTGCTCCAAGAACATACTTCTTAGAAGTAAGTAACGCGAGCTGTCAAAACCGTTTCCAAGTACAGGTAGATACAGTTTCTCCTCCAGATATTTTGGTTAACCAAACATTGAGATATGCTTGTGAGGGTGATGTTGTGATTTTAACTGCGACTTCATCTGATAACAGAGCTACTTTTGACTGGTACAACAACCCAGTTTTTGGGGCGGGAAATAAACTTTCTTCTGATAACCCATTTAACTATAGCCCTGACTTTACAACAGGTGACGAGAAGGATGTCTATGTTCAAGCGGTTATTGATCAATGTAAATCTTCTGCAAGATCATTGATTAAGGTAGAGAACATTACAGACCGTCAGGAGCCAGTGGTAATGCCAATGGACACCGCTATCTGTGTTGGTCAGTCAATTACCTTTAATATCCAGCCAAGACTAGTGCCAGAGTTAGTAAATTACTCTTGGTGGGATGCAGTTAACGGTGGAAATAGAGTAAGCACTACTGCAAGCTTCTCAACTCCAAACCTAAACAGTAGCAAGAAGTATTATGCACAATTAGAGTTGGCAGATACAAATGTTTGTAAGGGTAGAGGAAGAACAGAAGTTAATGTAGACGTGCTTCCAAAACTAGCTACTCCAAGATTAAATGATAAGTGTGTTGCAGATAACAACAACGTAACTTATACATGGAACTCTATACCTGGAGCAACTGAGTACCAATACGAGATTAACATTACCGTTGATGGTAACCAACAAGCTCCTCAGACGGGAACAACGACTAACACGAGCTATACAGTTTCTGGATTACAACCAAACTCTATTGTTGAGTTTAACCTTAGAGCATTGGGTCAGCTTAACTGCCAAACTTCGGATCAAACCTTTAAGACTTGTGTAAGTAACGAGTGTGGGTTAGATAATTTATCTCCACAACAAGCATTTTACCAAGCTTGTGAGGGTGAGAATGTTACTGTTGGAATTTCTGGTGTACCAAGCGATGCAGTAGTAACTGTATTAGGTCAACCAGCTATAAACAACGGAAGCGGAAATTATTCTGCAGTGGTTACCGCGGCGGATAATCCAAGTGAATTAGACATTACACAAATCGTGAACTTCACTGTGTCATTGCCAAATGCTAATGGTTGTGATCCTGTTGATGTACCAGTAGTAATTAGAGTTTCTCCTACTCCAGAAGGTAAGATCACAGTGATTGCGCTAGATCCTGCAGTAATTGGTGGTAAGATTCAAGAGTATCAATTCATCGCAGACTTTAGAGGTGGAGATAAAACTTGGAGCTGGGATTTTGGAGATGGTAATACTTCTAACGAGAAGAACCCAGTTCACAAATACCAAGACGACGGAGTTTATACTGTAAAACTGGAGATCAACAAGGTTAACGCAGGTGAATTTGCATGTCCTGCTTCTGCTGAGGCTGAGGTTATAGTAACCAGTATTCCGGATCTATTTGTTCCAAACACCTTTACTCCAAATGGAGATGGTGCAAACGACGAATGGAGAGTATTTGGTAGAAACCTAGACCAAGAAGGATACAGTGTTAAGATATTCAACAGCTATGGAAACGTTGTTTTTGAATCTAGAGAATTAGATCAGATTTGGGATGGTACTTACGAAGGAGAGCCAGCCCCAATGGGAACGTATTACTATACCTTGGTAGTTTTCGACAGCATTGGTCAGAAACTAGTAAGGGAAGGAACCATTAACCTAATCCGTAAATAATTAAGAATTATACCAACGCAAAATGAATCGCAATTTTCAATCATATTTGATAGCGCTGGTAGTATTACTTAGCTGCTTAAGCGCAAAGGCTCAGGATCCACATTTTTCGCAGTATTTCCAGGCGCCTTTATACACCAACCCTGCTTTAACGGGGCAGCTAAATGGTAACTACCGTGTAACCGCATTGTATCGTTCGCAATGGCAAGCATTTGGTAATTCTTTTACCACAGCTTCAATCAGTGCAGATACGCGAAAAGATGCTTGGGGTCTAGGAGTTAGTATTATTGATGAATTATCAAGCAATAACAACTTCGGTACGCTAAATGGAATGGTTTCGGCATCTTATGATATAGCAGCCAAAAGCAATACTCCGCATCACTTTATTTTTGGTGTACAAGCTGGTGTGTTATATAAGTCGTACCGCACAGGTGATATTACCACTCCTTCTCAATGGGATCCTGCTACCGGTGGTGGTACAGGAGATTTAGGAGAAGACTTTGGTGGATTAAGCTCCATTATGCCAGACATAAACTTTGGTTTTATGTGGTTTAATGGTTCTGCTAAAGTTAGAGTAGCTCCTTTCGCAGGTGCTGCTGTTTTCCACCTTCTTGAGCCTAATGATGACTTTGGAGGGGGAAATGTTAAGTTGCCAAGAAGATATATGGTTCATGGTGGGGCTCGTATTAGAACCGATAATGGTTTAGACATTACTCCTCACGCGCAAATTATGTATCAGCGTATGGCATACAATGCTATCATTGGAACCAATTTTAGCTATGCATTAATAGATACAGAAACAAGGTTAGAAGGAGGTGTATCCTATCGTGTTAATGATGCGGTAATACCATACATTGGAATGTTGTACAAAGACTTTTTGTTTGGAGCAACTTTCGATGTAAATGTTTCTTCTCTTTCTGATGTTGGAACTTTCAAAAACGCGGTAGAGTTCTCGTTAACTTATACCAACAGAAAGAATAAGTATCGTCAAGAATATATTTGTCCAAGACTATAAAAGCCCTAACATGATCCGTCAAGCGTTTCAGCTTTTATTATTAACCGTTATAAGCGGTTTAGCGGTTAACACTTCCGCTCAAAGTTTTAGAAGCTCTCTTGAGTTAGCCGATTTGGCTTACAATCAAGGAAATTACTACACTGCTGCGCAGTACTATCACGAGGTGTTCCAAGAACTGAAGGAGCCAGAAAAAACTGCGTTCCCTTATGGAGGAGCTACCCCGAAGAAAAAAAATGAGGAGTTCAATACATACAAGTATGTAATTGGGCAGTTAGCTAGAAGTTATTACTTCTACAAAGACTACCCGAAAGCAGAAGCTTGGTATGCAAAAACGGTTTCTCTAGATGAATACAGTGACATCGAAAACCTAATCAATTATGGAATTTGCCTTAGAGCAAATGAAAATTTTGATGAGGCTGTTATCATGCTCAACAAAGCAAAACAACAATATCGTCCTAAGTACATAGAAAACGACGGTGGTAAGCTTGTTGAAAGCGAAAGCACTAAAGGCATGTACAAGCGTATTGAGTTTGAATTGGCTTGTGCGAAATTCGCTCAAGAGCAACTTAAAGTTAACTCGGCTTTTGTTCCGGAAAAACTAGATACCCTGGTTCTAAATGTGGAAGATGCTTCTAATTATGCGGCTAGTCTTATGCCAAATGATAAAATGGCATTCACAACTACAAGAACTATTGTGGATAATCCAAGTTCGAAAAAATACGGTGCGTATAGAAACTCGATAATGACTTATAACCTTATCGACTCTTCACTTACACCGCTAGAGTTTGGTTTTGGATTAGATCGTAATGCGGCTGCTCCTGCAGTTAATGGAGATGCAACTGCTATGTACTTTACTTCTTGGTCTAACGACGAGGAGAATCCACAATTAAAGATTTACATGTCTCGCCCATTAAATGACTCTATTTGGGAGGAGCCAAAGCCTCTAAATTCTATCGTAAACCTACCTGGAACAAATGCTAAGCAGCCTTCGGTAACTAAGGATGGAAGAATGTTATATTTTGCCAGCGATCGAAAAGAAGGTTTTGGTGGTTTTGATATCTACTACGTTAGGCTTGATGAAATGGGACAACCATTTGGAAGAGCATTAAACGCTGGTGATAACGTGAACACAGAACGCGACGAAGAAACACCTTTCTTTGATGAGGTAGGACAAATCCTATATTTCTCTTCAAAAGGATGGATTGGAATGGGAGGATTGGACGTCTTCATGGCTGAAAAAAGAAGCAATGGATTCGGTAAGGCTCAGAATATGGGTTACCCATTGAATTCTTCAAAAGACGATGCGTACTTCATCACTGCGAGCGATGTAAATATTGGTTATGTTTCTTCAGACCGTGGAAGAAATACTTGTTGTTATCAGTTGTATAGTTTCGAAATGGCCTACTACTTTGTTGGAGGTACAGTTCTTGATGCTGTAGACGACACTTACCTACAGAATGTTAAAGTAACTCTAATAGATTCTAACGGGTTAGAAGTTGCAATTGCTTACACCGATGATTTGGGTAAGTATACTTTGCCAGTTACTAAGGGAAGAAATTATAAAGTAATCTACAATAAGGATAATTTCCTTGAGGATGAGATGTTTATTTCAACCGCACTTATCTATCCTAATGATACAACAGATCTTGGAGTTGTAAAATTGATTACTACAGAAGTGGGTAGAGCGGTTAAGTTGGAAAACATCTATTACGATTTTGGAAAGGCCACTTTAAGAGAATCTTCTAAAGAGGTTCTTGCAAAGCTAGCTAGACAGCTTAAGAAGTATCCATACTTAGTGATCGAAATAGGTTCTCATACGGACAATATAGGATCTGATAAGTACAATTTTGATCTTTCCAATAGAAGGTCTCAATCGGTTGTTGATTTTCTTATTTCGCAGGGTATTAATAAATCTATGATTGTTGCGAGAGGTTATGGTGAATCCATGCCTAAGGTTCCAAATACCAATCCTGATGGATCGGATAATGAGGCAAACCGTCAGATCAATAGAAGAACTGAATTTAAGGTATTAGAGTATCGTTTCGAAAACGAGAAATAACAATAATGTAGGATAATGTGAACCCCGCGCTTGGCGTGGGGTTTTTTGTTATATGCCAAATTGCAATGGAGGGGAATAAAAAGGGAATTTGCATTCTAGGGTCTACCGGAAGTATTGGAACGCAAACTTTAGATGTAATCCGTGCAAATCAGGATAAATTTCAAGTTCAGGTTTTAGTTGCAGGTAGCAATTACGAATTGCTGTACAAACAAGCGGTAGAATTCGAACCTATTGCCGTTGTCATCAATTCTGAGGAGGGCTATAACAAGATCCACGATCCATTATTTGATAAGGGGATTAAAGTATATCAAGGTAAGCAGGCGATTTGCGATGTAGTTACTTTCCCAAGCGTAGATGTAGTCCTAACTGCAATGGTTGGAGCAGCTGGATTAGACCCTACTATCGCAGCCATCAAAAGCAAAAAGGTTATAGCCCTTGCCAACAAAGAAACGCTGGTGGTTGGTGGACATCTTATTGCGGAGTTATTAAAACAATACCCTACACCGATTATCCCTGTAGATTCTGAGCACTCAGCAATATTCCAATGCTTGGTTGGCGAAGGAAATAACGAATTAGAAAAGGTTATTCTAACCGCTTCCGGAGGACCATTTAGAGGGAAAACAAGAGATGAGCTTCAAGGCGTTACCCTGAAGCAAGCGCTTAAACATCCCAATTGGAGTATGGGAGCCAAAATCACCATCGATTCGGCTACCATGATGAACAAAGGCCTAGAGCTTATTGAAGCAAAATGGCTTTTTAGCTGTCCATCAGAAAAATTGGAAGTTATTGTACACCCGCAATCTATTATCCATTCGCTCGTTCAATTTACCGATGGTAGTATGAAAGCTCAAATGGGCCTACCTGATATGAAGTTACCCATTCAGTATGCCCTAGCGTACCCGAATAGAATCAGCAACGATTTTCCGCGTTTCAATTTTATGGATTACCCCCAACTAAATTTCGAACAGCCCGATTTAAACACTTTTAAAAATTTACAGCTGGCCTACGACGCTATTGAGGCTAGTAACGGAATGGCATGCGTGTTAAATGCTGCTAACGAAGTTACCGTTGACGCCTTTTTAAAAGAGAAAATCGGATTTTTGGAAATTGGAGATAGTAATGAAGAAATTATGGGGCAATTTGCGGGAGCAAAAGCAAATAATTTCGACGACTTATTTGCCTTAGATCAAGAAGTAAGAATGGCCACCAGCCAATTCATTAAAACAAAAGTTTAAATCACCATATGGAATTTTCGGTTATCCTTATTAAGGCCGCTCAACTAATACTTTCACTTTCAATTTTAATTGTACTTCACGAACTGGGACATTTTATCCCAGCTAGACTATTTGGTACTCGGGTTGAGAAGTTTTACCTCTTTTTCGATTGGAAATTTTCCTTACTAAAATTCAAGAAGGGAGATACAGAATATGGAATTGGCTGGATTCCACTTGGAGGCTATGTTAAAATTTCAGGGATGATAGATGAATCCATGGATAAAGAACAACTAGCCAAGGATCCAGAACCCTATGAATTTAGAAGTAAGCCAGCATGGCAGCGATTAATTATTATGCTAGGGGGGGTTACGGTAAATCTTATTCTGGGATTCTTTATTTACGCTATGGTTCTATTTGCCTATGGATCAGATAAGTTACCCCTGAAATCCGCTGAGTTCGGTATGGAATATGCCGAATTGTTACAAGAACAAGGATTTGTTAATGGAGATAAACTGGTAAAGATTGGTGATAAAGAGGTAAAGTATTTCAGTGAGGTAAATGCAGCGCTGATCATCGAAGATTATAACTCCGTTACCGTAGAGCGAAATGGAACTATTCAAGAGATAGAAATAGCACCAGATTTTAAGGAAAAATTAATAGAGGCCAACCCGCGTTCACCAGTATTGCAGCCTAGAATTCCATTTTTAATTGATTCGGTATTGCCTAACAGCCTGGCCAGTAAAGCTGGGCTATTGAAAGGAGATAGAATTGTAAAAGCTGACAGCGACAGTGCACTTATGCTTATGGAAGTGCGCGAAAGAATTGGCAAAGCAAAGGGCGATACTATTCTTTTAGGAGTGATATCAAGTTCTGGAGACTACCGACAACTTAAAGTTACTCCAGACACCAGTGGAACAATAGGCGTATTTATGGCTCCACCTACCCGTTTTTTAGAGGTGGAAAAAGTAAATTATTCTTTTGCAGAAGCTATTCCAGCAGGATTTAATCTGTGCATTTCTACCTTAACTAATTATGTACGTTCCTTAAAACTTTTAGGCACAAAAGCAGGAGCATCTAGTATTGGTGGATTTGGGAGTATAGGGAACCTATTTCCGGCCACATGGGACTGGGAGTCATTTTGGAGATTAACGGCCTTTATATCCATTGTTTTGGCTTTTATGAATGTGTTACCTATTCCTGCACTCGACGGTGGGCATGTAATTTTCTTGCTTTGGGAGATTATTTCAGGTAAAAAGCCACCTCAAAAGGTGCTAGAAGTAGCCCAAACCATAGGAATGGTTCTTCTTCTTGCACTACTCTTATTCGCAAACATCAACGATATCATAAAGGGTATATTCGGATAGGATAAAAGTTATATTCGTGGCATGGATTCTTTTACCCTCATTATTGTCGCGTCGGCAGTAATCATACTGTCGTATTTCTTTAACATCCTTGCAAAGCGGACTAACGTCCCTTCGGTACTGATGTTAATCGGGTTGGGGTTGATTATTCAGCAATTTGCCCCCAGCGGTGCTGCAAATAGCAGTCGACTGATGCCCGTTCTCGAAATTCTTGGGAATGTTGGGCTGATCATGATTGTTCTTGAGGCAGCTTTAGACCTAGAACTTAAAAAGGAAAAATGGCCTATCATTTGGCGATCCATGGTGGTAGCCTTATTAGCTTTAATCGTTAGTAGCTTTGTCTGTGCCTTTGTTATTAATTATTTCCTAATCAGCGATCCATTCACCTCTTTGGTTTATGCCATTCCACTCTCAATAATGAGCAGTGCCATTATCATTCCATCGGTTGTTTCTTTGGAGGAAGATAAGAAAGAGTTTATGGTATACGAGAGCACCTTTTCCGATATCATGGGAATAATGTTTTTCTACTTCTTGGTTGGAAATGCAGGTGTGGAAGATACCCAAGCCGTAGTGATCGATGTAGTTGGAAATATTGTACTTACCATCATCCTATCTGTATTAATTAGTTACCTGCTTGTTCTCGTTTTCCAAAAGATTAAAACTCAAGTAAAACTGTTTTTATTGATTGCGGTTTTAACCATGTTGTATGCCATTGGAAAAAAATTCCACCTTTCATCGCTGTTAATTATCCTGGTTTTTGGTTTGGTGCTGAATAACAGGAGGATCTTCTTTAAGGGAGTTTTAGACCGATGGGTGGATAAGCCGGCGGTACAGGAAATCTTAAATAACTTTCATCTCATTACTATAGAAACAGCGTTTGTGGTACGAACCTTTTTCTTTGTGATTTTTGGGATGAGCATTGTATTAGTTTCTTTGCTAAACCTAAAGTTTGCACTTATTTCGGTACTTATTGTGGCCGGTCTTTATGGAGTTAGATATTTGATGTTGAAGGTGTTTGTTGGAAATGATATTCTTCCTCAATTGTTTATTGCTCCAAGGGGGTTGATTACCATCTTATTATTTTACGCTATACCCACCGAGTATAAGTCCCCAGAGTTTTCCGAAAGTATATTGCTTTTCGCTATTTTATCAACCAGTATTATCATGAGTATTTCGCTGGTGAATGATTCGCGTAAAAAAGGCCATGAAGGCGCTATAGGCGCAGTTGGTTTTATGGAAGAGGAAGATTTAAAACCTGCAGTTGAGAATGATATAAATCAGGATGAAGTGCAGAAGGATAGCGATGAGTCGAAACTGAATGATTAGAATTTATATATTGGTAGAAAAATCCCCGTTCGCATGAATTGTATAATAGTAGATGACGAAGAGTTAAGCCGCTTGGCAATAAAGAAGTGTGTAGAACAGACTTCTTTTTTAAACTTGGTCGGGATTTGTAACGATGCGCTGGAGGCTACGGAGTTACTGCAATCCGAGCAGATAGATTTGGTGTTTTTAGATATAGAAATGCCGAATATGAGTGGTATAGATTTAGTGAAGAACTTCGAGGTTCCACAAATCATTTTCATTACCAGTAAGAGTGAGTTTGCATCTGAAGCTTTTGAGCTAGACGTAACAGATTACATTGTTAAGCCGGTAGAGCTTCCCAGATTTTTAAAGGCGGTTAATAAGGCCAAAGAAATTCACGATAATAAAGCCAGTGCAGAGGTACATTCTGATCACGTATTTATAAAACAAGATTCTAGATATATCAAAATAAGATTAGAAGATATTTTCTACATAGAGGCTTTAGCCGATTATGTGAACATTTATCTAGAATCTAAACGTCATACTATTCTTTCAACTATGAAAGCTATTGAGGCCAAGTTGCCCGACGAGCAGTTTGTTCGTGTGCATAGGTCCTACATAGTTCGTATAGATAGAATTAAAGAAATAGAGGACAATACCATTGTAATGGGGGAGAAACTAATTCCGGTTTCGCGTTCGTACAAAGAAAATTTAATGAATCATCTAAAGATGCTTTAATCAATGATTAGAACATTGTTATTATCGGGAGCCATTCTATTGAGTGGCTCTTTGCTTTTAGGACAAAATCAAGCAACTCAAAAATCAGGGGAACAATCAGAAAAAAAAGGAGGAGTTTGGAAATTTAAAGGATTGTCCAGCCTTAACTTTACCCAAGTTGCGCTTTCCAATTGGAATGGAGGGGGTAATTCTGCTGTATCGGCAAATGCCTTAGGTAACTACTCCGCGACTTATGCCAAGGGTAAAACCAAATGGGAAAACACCTTAAACCTTGGTTATGGTATTCAAAATACAGAGGAAAACGGTACTCGGAAAACCGATGACAAATTAGAGTTTAACTCTAAATTCGGAACTCCAGCATATCGCAAGTGGAGATATACCTCTATATTGAATTTCCGGTCTCAGTTTCAACCGGGTTTCCAATTCCCAAATGATACTACCAAAGTAAAAATCTCGAATTGGCTCGCACCAGGATACGTTAACTTTTCTGTGGGTTTATCGAATCATCCATTTGATTGGTTGGATATTTATTTTTCTCCTTTTTCATCTAAGTTAACTTTGGTAATGGATGAGGAATTATCTGCCAAAGGTTCCTTTGGTGTGGAGGCTGGAGAAAATTATAGATATGAACTGGGGGGTATATTAAAGATAGGAATAGACGCTACTATAATGGAAAATGTGAATTATAAATCGGCGTTGGAGCTGTTTTCTAATTACACTGAAAATCCTCAAAATATTGATGTAAATTGGGATAACATTGTAGCGTTTCAAATCAATAAATTTTTGTCTGCTAGCATTGCTTGGACACTGATTTACGACGATGATATAAAACTGCCTGTAGATGCCAATGATGACGGAGTAACCGATTATACGGCACCAAGAACGCAGTTAAAACAAGTAATTAGTTTGGGAATACAACACAAATTCTAATGGGTTTAGATTTATCAAATGCCGACGAAATAGGCGGACAAGATCCGGAGTTCCTAAAGGAATTGATGGAGGTTTATATCAGAAGGTTTCCAGAGTATCACGATACCCTAGAACAGGCCATTAAAGAAAAAAATCTCGAAGAAATGGCTTCCAGACTGCACCGTGTTAAATCTGCTGCGTCTGTGTTGGGGTATAAAAATTTTTGTGCCGAACTTAGAGACGCCGAGAACTATTGTCTGAGTCCCGAAGCTAAGTTGGATAAAGCATTAGAATTAAGTGAAGATCTGCTGGCTAAATTTAAGGTAAGTCTTAAAGAGGTAGAGCAGCATCTTAAATCCATGGAATAAACTTGAAAAGAGTAACTATAATAGGGCAAGGATTGGCAGGGTCGGTTCTTGCCTTTTCTCTTTATAAGCGTGGTGTACAAGTTCGCATTGTAGATAATAACTGGAAAAATGCAGCCAGTAAAGTTGCTGCCGGAATGTGGAATCCGGTAAACTTTCGTAGGATGATTCCAGGTTGGAGAGTTGAGGATCTGCTTCCCTCCATGCTAAAATTCTTCTCTGAATTAGAAAGTGAGCTCGATGTAAAATTGCTACACCAAAAGCATTTAATTAGACGTATTCCCGATGAAGCTTCCAGAAAACTGTGGAAAAATCAAGAAGAGAAGCTGCAAAAGTACTCCGATCTAAAAGCTTCTCTAGCAGAGGCCGATGCGATGAATTGGCCAAACGGATACGGGATAATACCATCTTGTGGTGTGTTGGATATTCCCCTTTTTTTAGAAAAAACGAAGCGATTTTTTATTAATCAGGATGCCTATTGTATGGGGGAATTCAGCTGGAATGAGCCATTGCCTGACGATGAACTGATTATTTCATGTGAGGGCTATGCAACCCGAAATAACCCATATTTTAATTGGGTACCCATAGGTGCGAATCACGGTGAAATTCTGGAAATTAAAGATCCTCAGAACTGGAATAGCTCAAATATTCTAAACTGCGGAAAATTCCTTTTTAAAGCACCAAATGGCGTATGGAAAGCAGGATCAGTTTATGTTCCCGAGAATGAGCAATTAACTCCAATAGATGGAGCTGCCGATGAAATAAAAGAACCTATTGAAAAGGCTTTGAAAGAGCGCTTATCCATTAATAATATAACGGTAGGAATAAGGCCTACCAGTAAGGATAGAGCTCCGGTAATGGGTTTTCATCCAGAAACAAAGAACATCGGAATTTTTGGAGGCTTGGGAACAAAAGGGGTGTTAAATGCACCATTTTTTGCAGAACAGTTTTCGGAGCATATTTGCAATGGAAAAGAAATAGATAGGGAAGTAGCTATCGATCGATTTTTAAAAAAGCATTATGATAAAAAGAATTGAGCATTTAGGAATAGCAGTAGATAACCTTGAAAAGGGGAATGAGGTTTTTGCCAAAATCCTAAACATCCAACCATATAAAGAAGAAGCGGTAGAGAGAGAGGGTGTAACCACATCTTTTTTTAAAGTGGGAGAGAGCCAGGTGGAGTTATTGGAAGCGAGTAAGGAAGAAAGCCCCATTGCGAAGTTTATTGCCAAAAAGGGAGGCGGAATGCACCACGTGGCATTTTATACCGATGATATTAAAGCTGAAATGGCAAGATTAAAATCTGAGGGGTTTGAATTGCTTTCTGATGAGCCCAAACCAGGAGCGGATGGAAAATTAATCTGTTTTCTTCACCCTAAGTATACCGCGGGGGTTTTAGTAGAGCTATGCCAGGATGCTTAAGGCATAGCTTCGTAGTAGTGCTCTAACCTTTCCGAGGCTTCGTTAAAGTCCTTGCCAAAGGAAATGATACCGCCTTCGTGCCCGGCCATGATTAATATTTTGTGTTGTGGCAAATCGGGAAGGCGCCACAAGCGAAAAATTTCTCGAGCCATTTCCGGCGTTCCGTAGGGAATTTCTGCTTTGGTGGTGGGCAATAAATCCATGTAGTGTTGCCACATATCGTTGTTGTGGATATGGATTACGGCATTAATATCAGGATCTAGCTCGTAAATGGCGGCGTGGGTTAAACTTTCGCTAGAAGCCTTAATTGGACCCTCGCAGCTTAGTTTGTTGCCGGCAATATGGTAGTGCGTAACTCTACAAAAATGTTCTGGAGCTATTCTAACGAAATGTCCAGTTTGGGTGCCACTTATGATAAACTGATTGCCCGATTCTCGAAAGGAAATATTCCCAAAACCTACGTCATGGGTTGTGTCATGACCAATAAATCCCAAATCGAACATGCGATCGCGATGATGAAAAATGGGATGGTTTGCTTTTACTACTTTATCTGGTGATTGTTTCCAGTCTATATCAAACTTGATGTACCCTTCGTCTATCATAATTCTACGCTCATAAAGCATTGTGAAACCCCTTCTTCCGAAGCGGTTTTAATTCCATTTTCTGTAATCAATCCCGAAATAAGATGTGCAGGAGTGATGTCAAATCCAGGGTTGTATCCAGGAGTTTCTTCGGGGCAAATTAACACCTTATCCATGGCTCCTGCTTTGTTTTTACCGTAAACGTACTTCACTTCTTTATCAGAACGATTTTCAATTTTAATCTCATCCCCAGAAGCAATGGCTGTATCTATGGTTGAGCTAGGCAGTGCAACATAAAATGGAATATGGTTGTCGTTGGCGGCCAGGGCTTTTAAGTAGGTGCCAATTTTGTTGGCAACGTCACCATTTCTGCTTACCCTATCTGCTCCAACAATAACCAAGTCTACCATGCCGTTTCGCATAAGCAGTCCACCGGCGTTATCGGTAATTAAATGGTGTGGCACTCCCTGTTGTTGCAATTCGAAAGCCGTTAGATTGGCTCCTTGATTTCGGGGTCGGGTTTCATCCACCCAAACATGTACGTTTATACCCTTTTCATGAGCTTGGTAGATGGGCGATGTCGCAGTACCCCAGTCTATACAGGCCAACCAACCCGCGTTGCAATGCGTAAGAATGTGAACGGGTTCGCCATCTTCTTTTGTAGCAGCTAATTCTTCTATTATAGAAAGACCGTATTCGCCAATTGCTTTGCAGGCAGCCTCGTCTTCCTTCATCATCCTAACTGCATTATCGAAAAGCAAATCGGCCAACTCATAGTGGCCTAAATCTTTATTTTCTAATAGCACCTTTTCTTGCTCGTTGAGCGCCCAAAACAGATTCACAGCAGTTGGGCGCGTTTGACGTAGGCGATTAATTCTTTCCTGTACGTAGGTAAAAGTTTGATCACCCTGAGTTTCGAAACAAGCCAAATAAACTCCGAATGCGGCAGTAATTCCAATTAAAGGAGCACCGCGCACGACCATTTTCTCTATGGCTTTTGCTGCAGTTTCGGAATCTTTTATTTCGTAAACCTCCGTTTTGTGAGGGAACTTTCGTTGATCGTAGGTGTAGATCGTATGTTTCTTGTTATCGTCGAACCAAATGGTTCTTCCAGAACGGCCATTTAATTTCATGGATTTAAAATAGTAGTTTTCGGTGGTAATTGATAAGACTTAGATGGAAATTCCTAAAAAAATAACACCACCTTATTGGGCGGTTATTTTCAGTAGCAAGAAAAGAAATAATGATCCTGAGTTTACCAAAGTTTCCGATTATTTGGATGAAATCGTTGTTAAACAGGAGGGATATTTAGGTCATGAGACAGTAGGACAGGATCCTTCCATTACCATTTCATATTGGAAAGATATGGAGTCGATTAAAAAATGGAGAAATCATCCCGACCATCATGCGGCAATAGAAAGGAGCCGGAAGGAGTGGTTTGAATACTACAATATAAAGATTGCCGAGGTTAAAGGTGGGCATTATTGGGAGCACAGGTAATCCCAAAATTCTTTGTTCTTTTCGTTGGGTACATGAACTGCAGGTAATCCAGCGGAATTAGAACCTTCGACATTCTCAAATGTATCATCAAAAAAGATATACGAATCTGCATTCCCGGGGATTTGGCGCATTGCCGATTGATAAATGGATGCATCTGGTTTGCGTTGGTTCATTTCGTAAGAGAGAAAACACTTGGTAAAAATAGCTTCCAGTCCGTCCACGCCAAATTCATTTCTCAAGTATTGGTTTATAGCCTGGATATGTATTTCGTTGGTATTAGACAGGAGGTAGATTTCCTCTTTTTCCTTCAGTTTTAACAGGCATTGTAGTCGGTGTTTAGGAACATCGAGAAGAAGTTCATTCCAAATTTTTTCGAATTCGGGATATTTAAGTTGTTGATTAAGCCAGGGGTTAATTTGCTCGAGAAGGGCTAATCTATCGAAGGATCCGATTTCGAATTTGGTAAAAAGCTTTTGGAAATGAGCTTCAGCTAAAGCAGGATCTCTCGAGGGGTGCAACCGATCTTTCATGGCGTTGAAAGTAAGGGGTGGATGGATATTAATAATAACACCACCGAGATCGAATATTTTTATGCGGTCTTTTTGGAAACTGTACATGCAAGCGAAGATTGACAAATTTCTTTAATAGGGTTGGGTAAAAAATCTGCTTTTGGACAAAATTCGTTGTTAAGGTTACAACCAAGCATCTGTTTTGCACCTACATCTCAACCTTAAGTGTCTATTTATTCCCTTTCTGTTTACTCTTGTTTTGGGTAGTTTAACGCTAATAACCCGTGGTCAAGACAGTTTAGAAACTGATTTGGAAAAAGAGAAAAACGCTAAGATTTTTCCAATACCCATTGCGTTTTACACCCCAGAAACAGGTTTAGGGTTGGGGGCAGGAGTAACTTCTGTAGTTAAAACTAAGGGGGGCGATTTTATGCCCAGAAAATCGCAGTTAACCTTTGGCTTTGCCTATACCAGTCTAAAGCAATTACTGATGTACGTGCCTTTTAGTTTGTATACGTTTCGTCAAAAAATGTATTTGCAGGGAGAATTGGGCTATTTCGATTATACATTTCGATATTTTGGAATCACTAATGGTACAAAGCGAGACTCCATAGAATTTTACCGCGCTAATTTTCCTCGTGTACGGATAAATGCGTTTGCACAGATAGCAGACGGGGTATTTGTGGGGCCTAGGTTGGTTTATGATAAGTTCAGCTTCAGCACCTTTAACCCTGAGGGGAGGTTGCGAAATATGGATGTACCGGGGTCTGAAGATCATTTTGTCGGTACCATTGGAGTTGGAGGCATTGTAGACAAAAGGGATAATAACTTATTTCCTACCAGCGGATATTATGGAGCGTTAAGTATAGATCAATCGATAAATCCAGATTATAAGTACACCACATTAATGATGGATTTTACCAAGTATTTTCCATGGTCTAATAAAGGAACTTTTGCCATTAACCTTTTTGGACAATCTTTATTTGGAGAAGCACCATTTACGGCCATGCCCAAACTTGGAGGCACCAAAAAATTGAGAGGCTATTTCGAGGGTTCCATATTACAAGAACATATTTTTGCTTGGCAGGCTGAAGCCAGGAGAATGGTATGGAAAAGATTAGGGTTTGCGGCATTTTTCGGGGCTGGAAACGGATTTAGACCTGGTGAAACTTTTCATATAAAAAATACCCAAATATCTTCAGGATTGGGGTTAAGAATAAGGTTAACCGATCAATTGAATGCACGATTGGATTACGCCATAGGGATGCAAAACCGATCTGGATTTTACATTACGTTTGGCGAGGCATTTTAAAGTTGTTTTTTTAGGTGTTAACAATTACATTTGCCAACCTTTTATAAGGAGGTCCTAAAGCTCATTGGCATTGACGAAACAAAAATAATTGTTTGTCAAGGCTAGGGCCTTACGAAAGGAAAAAATAAGATTGGTCCTATAGCTCAGCTGGTTAGAGCACTTGACTCATAATCAAGGGGTCCCTGGTTCGAGCCCAGGTGGGACCACATGTGAACCTCTGAAAGCCCCACGCCACAGCGTGGGGCTTTTTTGTTTCCCATTCTTTCCAGGAAAGGAAAAAGCGCAATCCTTACTTCAGGATTGAAACCCATAATTGGGTTCTAACGGACCTCTTACCGCAATTTTGCCATGATTCGCAACATCGTTGTTGAATCAATTAAAAAAGATTCTATTTTTAGTAAAAAAATTACCATAACAATGAAGAAGTTTTTAAATGTAGCTACGTGCCTATTGGTTTCTGTAGCTTTTGTGGCTTGTGACGATGCCATTCCAAGTATTGAAATCCCTCTAAACAAGGAGATTAGCGTTGGTATTGATATACCTGAAGGAGACACTTCCTTTGTGTACAATAAAGAACAGACAATTGAGGCGATCAGTGATTTAAAAGATTATGCTGATAAGCTAGAAAAGATTACCGTAGACAGCATCACTTACAATTTCTCAGACCTATCTGGAGGAAATGGTGGTAACGGATCGGATGCTACATTCTCTGGTGAAATTAAGAGCTTCTCCGGAAGTATTGCTAATCAGAATAAGCTGCTAGAATTGCTTGTTGGAAATGGAGGATCTGGTCAAATCTCTCTAGACCAATTAATGAATTCAGGAACTTCAAAAGTTACCTCAACTAATGTAGACCAAGTATCTGATTTGATTAGTACTTTAGCAAGTACTGGTGTAACTTTTGTAACTGAAGTAAATGGAAATGCGGCTAACACTTCAGGTGCACCCTACACGCTGAAACTGAATTTTACTATACATGGAAAAGCTGAGGCTAAACCATAATTTGAAAAACTAGTTTTATAGAAAACCCCAGCCATGGCTGGGGTTTTTTTATGCCTCTTCCTCTAAAATCTGTTTAACCCGGCCTACGGTTCCATCCTCTAACATTACCTTAATTCCATGATGGTGCTGAGGTGATTTTGTTAAGATGCGCTTTACAAAACCTTCGGTTAGTTCGCCCGTTTTTTGGTGATGCTTTTGTACCACCGCTACTTCCTGCCCAATTTTTATATTACTCCTTTTTGTTCCCTCATTCATACTGCGAATTACGCAATTATTGCTGTGATGAAAGATCAGCGGTTTTGGGGCATAATAATATCTTTGAGACTTTTCTTATAAGTCTATGGAGCAGCATTTTCCAGATATATATAACTACGTTTTAATTCCCGGATATGGGGGAATTGAAATGAAACATTGGATGCGTCACTGGATGCGGGTCTTACCCAATGTTAGTATTGTAAAACAAAAGGATTTTCAAAACCCAGTGCTTGAGGATTGGATAGATTCCCTACAAAAAAAAGTGGCAGTTTCTGATAAACCTGTAATTGCCATAGGCCATAGCTTAGGAGCTCACACCTTATACAATGCCGATATTCAAGGAAAAATTACTGGAGTAAAAGCGGGCCTATTAGTTGCACCACCAGAGGAAAAAAGGAGTGAATTTCACGATGGATCTTGGGTGGGCTTCACACCGTTCCCAATGGAAAAATCAACTATCAAGTCCGTATTGGTGTACAGTGAAAGTGATGAATATGCAACAATGAAAGCCAGCTTGGAGATGGCCAAAAACTGGGGTTGTAAAGCTATTAATGCCGGAAATGTGGGGCATATTGGTTCCGACGCCAATTTAGCATCCTGGGATGATGGCCAAGGTTATTTGAGTAATCTTATAAAGGAGTTGTAAATGGACCTAGCCTTAATGCTATCCTTTTTGCTGGCCGCCATTTTACTAACGATAATGCCCGGTCCTGATAATTTGTACGTTCTCACCGAGAGTATCAGCAAAGGGGCAAAACAGGGAGTTCTTATTTCTATAGGGTTAATAACTGGCGTACTGGTACACACCTTTCTTGCCGCTTTTGGCCTATCCATTATTTTTAAACAATCGGCATGGGCCTATAACGCACTTTGTATAACTGGTGCTGCCTATCTCCTTTACCTTGCCTATGGGGCTAGTCGCGAAAAACCTATTGCTTTAGAAATGAGTTCGGACAGCGCTTCTCAAGAAGCTTTTTTTCTGGTTAGAAAAGGCTTTTTTATGAATGTGCTAAATCCTAAAGTTTCTCTGTTTTTTATAGCCCTCTTGCCACAATTTGTGAATCCAGAAGCGGTGTTACCCATTTGGGGGCAAATGGTAGTACTTGGATTGATTTTTATGGCTCAGGGGCTGTTGATTTTCTCGCTGATATCGATTTTGGCTGGAACACTCACAAGCTATGTTCAAAAACCTGTGTTTTGGAGCATTACCAAGTGGCTGAAAATTGGCATTTTAATTGCGATCGCCTTGGGATTGCTGCTCAGCATGCGCAGTTAGAAGCTAGTTAGGCCAAAGCCTAAAAATTCTTTTATCTTCAACCAAAACATTTACTATGATACTTGGAGTATGTTCTTGGTTAAGTGAAAAACTTGGTTGGGATGTAAGACTTTTACGGGTTGGTTTTGTAATAGCGGCTCTATTTTTCGGAACGGGATTGGGGTTATATCTAATTCTCTGGATTGTTAAATTACTTTCGAAGTAGTATGAATAATACTTATCTGGTAGAGGAGCGATCTCGTGATATTGGCCAATTTATGGTGGGACGGTTGTTGCCCTTCCGGAAAAAACGTCAAGTTGGGCCATTTACCTTTATAGATCATATGGGACCTGCTTACCTGGGTAATGGAAAATGGTTGGATGTGGATCAGCATCCGCACATTGGTTTGGCAACTTTGACCTATTTGTTTGAGGGAGAAGTAGAGCATAGAGATTCTACAGGCGCCACTCAAGTTATTAAGGCGGGAGACATTGGTTATATGCACGCCGGAAAGGCCGTTTCTCACACAGAAAGAACACCAGCCCATTTAAGAACTGGAGAAAGAACAATGCACGGTTATCAAATATGGGTGGCATTACCAAGGGAAGAGGAGGATAGCAATCCGCACTTCCAGTACATCCCAGCAAAGCAACTACCACAATGTGAAAAGGATGGATTAAAGTTGTGCATCGCCGCTGGTGAGGCATTTGGAATGAAATCTCCACTTAAAGTTAGCAGTCCACTGTTTATGGTAAGGGCGGAGGCAAGAGAAGATGTAGAGGTGGATTTGTCTAAGCACTTGCAAGGTGAAATTGCCATTGTGGTGGTATCGGGTGAAGTTGAAATTGAGAAACAAAAAATTGGTAATGGCCAAATGTTGGTGTCGACCGAAATTAGTTCTTGTCCACTAAAAATTTCGGGTGGAACTAAATTGTTGTTTTTTGGAGGTGAACCCTTACCCGAGGAGCGCTTTCTGTACTGGAATTTTGTTTCTAGCAGTAAGGAAAAACTGGAACAAGCCAAAAAAGATTGGGCAGCTAAAAAATTCCCTAAAGTTCCGGGCGATGAAAGTTATATTCCATTGCCATCGTAGAATAAAATTATCAATTTGTTTGAATAATTGTAATAATAATATAGGTTTATGGTCAAATTTTAACCATCAACCATGAAAATTAAACAATTAATTGCAGTAGTAGTGCTTTCCTTTTGCTTTATATACGAAGGACAAGCGCAAGCAACTTTTTCAGTTTCACCAGGTTTTGCCCTAAATGGAGCTCAGTTAGGGTATCGGGTAAATTCTAAATTGATTCCGTATATAAGTTTTCAATATCTAAGTAGCAGAATAACTATCGATGAGTCGGGAACTAGAATAAATGACGCCAGTACAGGTACAGAATCTTATTCTTCGGAGCATTTGGCTAAGGGCACCATTTTTATTCCATCCATTGGAGCTAAGTACTTTGTGAGTAGCAAAGGCAAATTGAAAAGTTACATTCAGGGAGCCTTCACCAAACCCTTCCTTTCTGCCAAAATAGAGGATGACGGGGTAGAAGATGAAACCATTAAAGAGGATTTAGAGAAACTCTCAATTTGGGGAGGAGAATTAAGTTTTGGGGTAGAGTACTTTTTTGACGAGAATTTCAGCCTTGGCGGAGAGTTTGGTCTAAGGGGATTCCATGCGAAATACAAGGAGAATTCAGAAAGAGAGGAAACGTATTTCAACCAAGATACCCAGCAAAATGAAACGGTTACCCTTAGAAGTGAGACCGAAACAAATGTAAGCTTCAGTCCAACATTTACCCGGGTATCGCTAAACTTCTACTTCTAGGATAAATTTATTCTTTGACAAAAGCCTCCGAAGGAGGCTTTTTTGTTTTCTCTGTGTCCTGTTCTTGGGGCAACCGATATTTTTGGCCTAGACCTAGCCAATTGAAATACTAATTTCTATCCTTTTTATAACAAGTTATTTGGCAATACCTTAGGGACAATAAAATTCTTTAGGGACACTTGATTTGTCGAACTATAGGATGATACAGGGGTATAACATAGGGTTTTACTACAAAAATGAGGAATTACACATCAAAAAGAAGGAGGTTAAACCCAGTGCAAGTTAATTTTGTCCTATGCAATGTCGGCTCACCTATAAGCTAACCCTGGCGACCTGTTTGTTTTTATTAAACCTTTTATGTTCTGCACAAAAGCCAAGTGGCTATGCAAGTAGAGCATGGTTTAAGATGTTCGAAAAATCGCAAAGGGCATATGAGCAAAATGATTTTAAATCCGCCGTCCATTATTTAGATTCTACATTCCAGCACTGTCAAACGTGTAATGATTCCATTCTCGCAATGGTACATGAGCGCTATGGTATTTTAGTCCAGTACTTAGAGATAAATGCTGAAGGAATATTTCACCTCGACACCTCGTATAATTTGGTTATTCGAAATAACTGGGATCCTAATTTTAATGGCAACATAATTATAAGTTATGCCGAGGTATTAAGGGCAAATCAACAGTTTGTTGCAGCACTAGACCGGATTAATGAGGCCTTGAATTATTCTCGGGAAAATGAGCTGAATAAAGAGGTTACAGCCAGGCTCTACAACCGTTTAGTGGCCATACACTCGGCCAATCAATTTCCTAGAGACAGCATCTATAAAACCTTATTGATTGCCTTGGAGAAAACTAGGTTTATTGGAGATTCTTCCGGGGTTGCATTGTTGTACCGTGAATTGGCAAATATTCAGGGACATTGGGGAGAATCTGATAAAGCCTTGAAACTAAATCATATGGCCAAATCGGCTTATGAGAGTGTAAATGATGAAAGGGGAATTGTTGAGGTGTTGATAAATCTTGGCAATAATTATATGGCTTTAAAAAGGCCAAATGAGCTTAAACAAATAGCCAAAGAATTAATAATCAAGAGTAGGGAGTACGACTTTAAGGAAACCTTAATGTGGGGCTATTTATTTATGTCGCGAAGTTGCGCGGACCTTGGTATGTATAAAGAAGCATATGAGAACCTGCGCCGTAAAGATGAATTGGATAAATATTATTTTTCGGAGGACTGGCAAAGCCGAATAAATGCATATTACAAGGAGCTGGAGCTAGCTTCTAGAGAACGATACCTCGAAAACCTGAGGTTGGAGCAAGAAGCACTGGAGTCTAGGTTAAAGCTGGCCAAAAAAGAAAGGCAGTTAAATCAGTGGATAATTTATTCAATAGCCTCTGTGCTAATTGTAATTGTGGCATTTGTTTTCCACTTGTCTTTAAATTTAAGGAAACAGAAAAAACAGGCTAAGGAGAAAGAGTTTCTATTAAGAGAGGTTCACCATCGCGTTAAAAACAACCTTCAATCGTTGGGAGGACTGTTGAGTTTACAAATTGATTATTTAGACTCTGAGGAGCAAAAAAAGTTATTGCAAAATGTTTATCGAAGGGTGAACGCCATTTCTTTAACCCACTCCATGCTTTACAACAATGAGGAATTAGATTCAGTTAAAGCAAAGAAGTACATTACAAAACTGATTTCGGAAATCATCAATAGCGAGGAATTAGCGGAACGAAAGGTGAATACTAAATTAGAAATTGCTCCTATCCCCCTTAATTTCGACCAAGCTATATGTGTAGGGATTATTACAAATGAGTTAATAACCAATTCCTTTAAGCACGCAGTACCAGAAGGCCAATTGGAAATAAACTTAGACTTCAAGGTTCAGGGAAATACCGGTGTTTATTCTTATTGCGACAACGGAAAAATCCTGAAATTAAAGGGAAAATCGCCCCAAAGCTTGGGGTTAAAGTTGATTGAAATTGCTTTAAAACGATTGGATGGTCAAGTGGTTAGTCAGGAGGGAAAAGGGTTTATGTATGCATTTAAATTTAAGCTAGAGGGATGAAAATAGCCATTGCTGAAGACGATTTTATAGTAGCCGAACAACTAAGAAAAATTGTAGAGAATTTTGGGTGCAAGGTTGTTTTTGTGGAACATAATACCAAGAAATTTCTAGATCGCTTAGTGGGAGAAAAGATAGATCTGGCACTCCTTGATATAAGAATGGATACCGAAGACAGTGGGTTTAGAATAGCAACGGAATTGCAGCAAAAACATATTCCGTTTATGTTTGTAAGCGCACATAGCGACGTTAATACGCTTTCGCAAGCGTCGCGGTTAAAACCGGTAGGCTACCTTACAAAGCCGTTTAACCGAGCTCAAATCAAAGCAAGTTTAATAACGGTTTCAGGCCTACTTGAAAACTCCTCAATTACCGTAAAATCAGGCTCCGAAACTCATAAGTTATCTGTAAGTGATATTCTTTTTATAAAATCGGACAATGTTTATTGTGAAATTCATACTAAATCGAAAGGGCGAATTTTAGTGCGGACGAGCTTAAAGTCTTTAGAACCAGAGTTTGAAGACACATCGGTGGTTAGATGTCATAGGAGCTATATGGTGAACCTGCATCACGTGCAGAGTTACAATAAAACTGAGGCGAAAATAAATGAGCAGATTATCCCCATCACTAAAGCCATTTCTTTAGGGTAAATTATAATGGGTTTACATCCCTGGCAGCATCCCCTTAGCCGAATCGGCCATCTCTTTTTCTTGCCTTTTTTTAGATGCGTCTAATGCTCGGTTAAAGGTGTCCAATAAAACTTCGTCGAGCTCCTGGGTGCTTTCAAAAGCATTGTGATCTATTTCTAATTTGGTGATGTGCTGGTTTCCAGTAATTCTTATTACCACTCGCTTGCATTTAGATTTTCCTTCGAGAACAATCTCATCGAGTTTCTTCTTTGCCTCGTCTGCCGCTGCTTTCATTTCTTTTAGTTGCGACATCATTTTTTGCATATCCCCAAGCTTTCCAAACATCCCCATGACTTAAATTTTGTGCAAAAATAAGGCTTACAGGGAAATAGTAGTATGGAGCTTATAATTTGCCTTTTCTCTGTTTGCGTTTGGCTTTTCTGTACATGCGCTTTAAGCGTCTATTAAATTTTTCCACCGTAAAACTATGGGCTTTAATGGGGCGCTTAATTTGTTGGAAATTTTGATCTCTTAAGATAACACCAGGAGGAGTTAACTCATTTATTTCATCAAAGGTATTTGCCTCTGAAAAATCGGCGGTAAGGAAAAATTGTCCACCCTTTGGTGCTTGGGTGGGGTTAAAGCTCATGTCTATAAATTGAGCCTGGCTATAATCTTTTCTAACTATGTTAGATTGATGGCTATAGATAAAATGAACCTCACAAAAGTTAAAATTGCGTTTAAAGCGCTCTACTATAAATTTATTCCTGGTGGATACCTCTTGCCTTAATTTGGTAGCAGCTTCTACCCTCCCCTTTCTTTCAAGGCTCTCTATGGCGAGTTTCTTGGTTTGAAACCGAAAGATTAATATTCCTTCTTTTAGCTGTAATACTTTCTTTAATCCTGCTATTTTAAGTTCCTTTCTTAATTTGTTTTTGTCTGGATATTTAGGCGCTGCCTGAGCTAAAATTGGTGTAATTAGTAAGAGGAAAATAAGGGGGAAAAGAACTTTTTTAAACATCGATTTCGGTTGGTTCCAGATAAATGGAATGGCTGGTCAGTAATAGTGCAAAAAAAAAAAAAAAAAACAGCCTGAAAATCAATTTTTTAACACGAAAACCGTTAATTATACACTAGGATATAGGCGTTGAGCGAAATGGCCAATAGCATCCAAATACCATAGGGTAAAAGCGCTAATTTTGCCCAGGGCTGAACACTGGCAACTTGCCTCCAGATCAGACACAACAAGATGAATAAAACCAAAAGGTCCACTAATCCCCAAAGAGGCAAGTGTATGCCGAAAAAAACGAAATTCCATAGCACGTTGAATGTCCAAGCCGGGATGAAAAGTTTTAGGAATTGAGATTTACCAGGCACGGCATGCCAGGCTGCGGCACAAGTGGCAGAAAAGAAAATCATTATGGTCGTCCATGCTGCACCAAAGACCCAGCCGGGAGGAGTCCAGGGAGCCTTTTCTAGGTTTATATACCATGAACTCATTACTTCAGCTCCGGTAAAAAAGGAACCTATGGCTAGTCCTGAAAAATTGATGAATAGAAAAATAAAGTAGGTCTTCCACATAGATTGTACATTTCAAGATTATTTTCGAAGCGCATTTGATAAAAGTATAAACGCATGTCGCTACAACCTTTTCACCTTGCTATTCCGGTTAAAGATTTAGATGAAACTAGAACTTTTTATCGAGAAATAATGGGTTGCGAAGAAGGCCGCAGCTCAGAACAATGGGTAGATTTCAATTTTTTTGGTCATCAACTGGTTATCCATCTATCGCAAGTCTTAAATGCAACCATAAAGAACCACGTGGATGGTCATGGTGTTCCCGTCCCTCATTTTGGTGTAGTTCTGAGTATGGAAGAATGGGAGGAGTTAGCAACTAGGCTTAAAGCAAAAGGAGTGCGTTTTGAAATAGAACCCTATGTTCGATTTAAAGGGCAGCCGGGAGAGCAGGCAACTATGTTTTTTAATGATCCTAGTGGTAATGCCTTGGAGTTTAAGGCCTTTGCCGATTTAAGCAGGATGTTTAAAAAATAAAGCCACCCAATTGGTGGCTTTAAGAAAAGGGATGTGTTCATTAAGTAGCAATCACTAATTAACTGTCAGCGCAGGAAAGCTTTCGGAAATTTTAGCAGTAGCTGAATTGTCAACATAAAAAGAAAAGGTACCTGAAAAACTACCTGAAATTGGTAATTGTGCTGCGGTGCCACTAAAGTTAAATGCAACTCTTGAGCTAGAAGCAGAAGTAATGTTTGCAGATCCAGATTCAAATTGAGTGTAAGACCCACCCTCGTCGGTTGTAAAATTATAATCCGCAATTATATAGGCATCTCCTATGCTGTTTATGGAAACGGTGGTATCAGCGAAATTGTAAACCCCTGTTTTTAAAGCTCCATTAAAATCACTGTACAGCTCTAAAACTAAAACTGAGCCCGATCCTGATACTGAGTCAATTTGACCATTCGATTCATGGGTTACAACTCCTTCTGTAAGCATTATTATATCAATGTTAGTTAGTCCCACACTAGTATCTAAACCGTTATCTTCAATAATTACCCTATTCATTGTATAGGTTTTCCCATCGTATGTTACCGATCCCTTATTAGGTGCTGGTGTTTCTTCTTTATCCTCTTTTTTACAGGCGATAATTACCACGCACGCAAGCACAGGTAAGGCTAATTTTAAAATGTTTTTCATAATAATGAATGTAATGTTTAGCACTTAAAGATAGACTAAAAAACATACTACATTCAAAAACAGGGTGGGTTTTTATTTTATATACCGTTTGTTGAACTTTTGTCTAGAGAGTAGAAAACTCCTAATCGAATTCAGATTTAATAAACTCTTGAAGATTTAATATGGTGTTGTATGGGGTGCTAACAGCCGTGGCATTGGCTAGCCAGGTTGGTATGGCCCCACCTGGATCGGCTTGGATTTGATAGGTAACCTTAGTTTTATTTCCTTCTAACATCGTTAATTTCCAAAACCCTTTTAAATAGGGAATGCGCACCAAGCCATTTTCTTCTGGTTTGTATTTGGGGAGCCCTTCTACTCGAATCAGGTATCCATCTTTTGTAATGTGGAAAACCATTTCAATGTAGGCGTCTCGGTTGGATAAAGGGAAAGGAAGATCGGTAACCGTGTAATGAAGTTGGCCTTCCACAGTTTTCTCTTCCAGTTTTGCATATTCGCAATCTGGAACCCATTGGGGCATTTTTTCGGGCGACTTTAGGACTTTCAATACCTTATCGATATGAAAGGGGATTATGCTTTCTCCTTTAAATTCATCCAGTCCAAAATCGGGGTGGGAGCGGGTATATACTTTTACATTTTTCTTATCACGTTTTAATGTCCAGCTGGTGTCTAGCTGAGCGGAGGATGGTGCGGGAATAAAAAATAGAGCCAACAGCCCTATTAAAATATAAGAGGAACGAATGTTACGTTTCGACATTGGCTAAAACTACAAATTTACCTATTCCCTTAACGGCAAATTCGTTAAAGTGCGTATAAAAAAAAGCCTCAAAGAGGCTTTAAATTTATTTGCGAAGGCGTTCTAATTTTGGATCCAAGTACCGTATTGCCCAGCTATTGCTTGCAACAGAATCTTCATAATGATGGTTTCCGGAATAGGCAGCACTTAGAAAAATAGTTTCTTCGGTTGCGGTGTTTAATGCGGTGCCGGATACTTTTAAATCTACCCTTTGTTCATCTAAATTTAGAATTTCAAGGTGTACCATATCATCAGAGAAATAGTAACTTTCTGTGGTATCCACCCCAAGATCTTGATTGCGAGCCATTTCGAATTCAAGGTATTCCTCGCCTTGGCCCGTGCTATACATAAGCGAATATTTTCCAGGTTTTGGAAGGCCGGGGTCATATAAGGAAATTGCAATCCAGAGTAGATCGGCAATGTTGCTCACGGAGTCGTTATACTCTCCATTTGGAAAAAAATCTTCTCCATTGTACAGAAGAATTACGGTGAAGTAATTTTCATCCGTGCTGTCGTATCCGTAATAACTAACAACGGCTCGTGTAAGATTTACGGTATCATTACCAATGAATACTTGATTTTGAGGGGTGGGCTTAGACTCATTGGTGGTAATTTTCATTCCCTCCTTTTTACAAGCTAGGAAACAAAAAAGGGGGCATAACACCCCCAGAAATAACTTAGTAGAATTTTTCATGATTGGGTAGGTTAAGTAAATTTTATCCTACTCAATCTATGCTATTTAGTTTAAAAAACCAAGTCTGATATTAGAATGGAAGGTCGTTAGCATCGTTATCTTCCTGTGGCATTCCAGCTGCAGGGGCTTCCATTGGAGGAGTTGGAATTTGGCTTTCACCCTGAGAACCAGTATCTCCAGCACCCATTTTATCTACCTTCCAAGCACGTACGTCTGTGTACCATCTGCCGTTAAATTCTCTACTTTCAAGATTAATTCCAGCGTTGATTTGGTCACCAACATTAAGGGCGTATTGATCTATCTTATCACCCCATACAGATATACATACCTTTTTAGGGTATTGATCCTGGGTTTCTAGAATGAAGTCTAACTTTCTCCATTCTCCGTTTCTACCACTACCTCTTTTTTCGTCTAGTAGCTCTACTACTTTTCCGCTAATTTCCATGTGTAAATACTAAAAGTGCAATTTTAGCCAATCTTAGTGGGGCAATCAATTTTATTAATTCACAATGGTTGATTACCCAAACTTCTCTCGTTGCTCGTTCATTTGTTTACGGGCTTCCCAACGTTGTTTTGCGTATGCGCGCATGTTGGTAATTTTATCTCGCTCATCAATTATTTCAAACCCTAGTATGGTTTCAATGATGTCTTCCATAGTAGCAATTCCACTCCAACCGCCATATTCGTCCACAATCAAGGCGATGTGTTCTTTTCTTTTCAGAAGGATATTCCACAATTCAAAAACGGGAGTTTCTTCTGTTACAATGGCAATGTCGCGCTTAATATCCTGAAGCTCTACTTGTGGCTTTTCATCAGCAATGGTTTCGTAAATTCTTTGCTTTACTACGTACCCTACTATGTTGTCTTTTACCTTTTCGAAAACCGGTATTCTTGAAAAATTATAGTGCTCTTTATTTTTAGCAAACTCTATAACGGTGGTGAATGCATTTGCACAAGAAACTACGGTTCGTGGTGTCATAATTTCACCAACTACAACTGATTTAAGTCTAAGTACACTTTGTAAAATTTTATGTTCTTCAGGATTAAAAATTCCTTCCTTGGCGGCAATGGAAGTAAGCACAGAAATTTCTTCTCGGCTTGTGGTTTGTTCCTTTTTGCCACCCGATAGGATTTTTGTGATAACCGATGAAACAAGAACTAAAGGATAGGTAATCCAAATGGTAAATTGGATTAGCATTACGGCAATTTTCCCAAGCGATTTCCAATAAATTGCCCCCAGCGTTTTGGGAATGATTTCCGTGAATAGCAGAATAATAATGGTTAGAATGGCCGAGATCACTCCGAAATAAGCTTCGCCAAAAACTGCAACGGCCTGGGCTCCCACGCCAGCTGCACCAATGGTGTGGGCCACGGTATTTAGTGATAAAATCGCAGATAGTGGTCTGTCTATATCATCCTTAAACCGGTTAAATTTAAGTGCCCATGGTTTGGGGGTTTCACTTTCTAGAGCTATTAGAATGTGAGAGGATGGAGTACTTAATAGCACCGCTTCCATAATGGAGCAGAGAAAGGAAACTACCACGGCAAGAAGTAGATAAAGAACGAGTAATAGCATAGGTGTAATTTAAATGGAAACCATTTTTTTTAATTCTGGAAGTGGAATAACGCCACTTTTTCGCCATTTTATTTCACCTCTGTGGTAAAAAATTAGTGTTGGCACCCCTCTTACGTTATATGCCGCGGCAGCTTTTGGGTTTTTATCCACATTAATTTTTAAGATTTTTATTTTATTTCCAAGATCGGTTTTAAGCGTATCTAATATTGGAGCTAGTGTTTTACAAGGTCCACACCAATCGGCGTAAAAGTCAACTAATACAGGAGTTTCTCCTTTTATTAACTCTTGAAATTTACTCATGATGCTAAGGTATTGAAACCCCTGATTTTGTTATTGATTTCAAGATTTATTTAACGAACTAACCTGATATAGGTCTTAATCATTGATTTTTATCGATGAACAGAGTTTATTTGGAGTTCAATTCCCTCTTGTTAATTGCGAAATTGTCATATATCTAAATGAAAATAGACGAGAGAATTGCAAGTTTCATTGACCATCACGCAAAGGGGGATGCAGAATTAATTGGAAAACTTCATAATTATCTCATTCGGTTACCTGGAATTTCTGCAAGCATACATTTAGGGGTGCCATTTTACCGAAGGAAACATTGGCTTTGTTATATTAATCCACAGGCCGACGGAGGAGTGGAGTTGGCATTTCCGAATGCCTATTTAATGAATGGTTTACAAGAAAAGTTGAATTTTGGGAAACGGTCTCAGGTTGGTGGAATTATTCTTAGAACAACTAGTGAGCTTACCCAGCCGCTCATTGCTGAATTGGTGCAAACTGCAATTTTTATCGATAACTCCTTGAATAAAGGCTTTCCATTATAAGACTCCATTTTCTAGCGTTTTGATATCAAATTCTGCCCTATGCAAAGTTTGGGGTTCCATTACAATTGTTTAGATTTCTGCCATGGAATTTTCTATCGCAAGTCAAATTACCCAGCCTCTACAAAAGGTAGGTGAAAAGTTACAGGGCTGGATAACTGAAGCCATTACTATGCTTCCTAACTTATTAGCAGGGGCGGTCTGTTACTTGTTTTTTTGGTTGGTTGCTCGGGCTGTTAAAAGGATTCTGGGTAAAGCCATGGGTAAATATTCCGACAACAAAGTTTTACAAAACCTATTTACCACCATTGCTTATTACTCTGTTTTAGGGTTGGGATTTTTTGTAGTTCTCGAAATTCTTAAGCTTGAGAAAACAGTTACTTCGTTACTAGCAGGGGTAGGAGTAATTGGTTTGGCCTTAAGTTTTGCCTTTCAAGATATAGCTGCCAATTTTATTTCCGGAATTATTTTAGCTTTTAGAAGGCCTTTTCAGGTGGACCAAATAGTGGAAATTGGAGGCGTTATGGGTACGGTGTCAAGAACCAATTTAAGAGTCACCGTAATTACAACATTTCAAGGTCAAGAGGTATACATTCCAAATAAAGATGTCTTACAAAATCCTATTACCAATTACTCCATTCTTGGACAGTATAGAATTGATTTAGCCGTGGGGGTTTCGTACGGAGATGACTTAGAAAAGGTTGAAGAACTTGTGATAGATACGATAAAAAATCTTGACGGAGTAATTCGTCATGAGGATATGATATTTACTTATACTGGTTTCGGGAGTTCGTCGGTGGATTTTGAAATTAAATTTTGGATTGAATATCCCGACCACCCTGGTTTTCTTGAAATGAGAAATAAAGCAATTAAGGCAGTTAAGAAAGCTTTCGATAAAAATGAGATTACCATTCCTTTTCCAATCAGAACCTTGGATTTTGGGATTAAAGGAGGTGCAGACCTTTCTCAAATGTCGGTTCGGGTACTTTCAAAGGAGAAGGATTAAAGTATTTCACTTTGGTTTTTTGAAAGGAAAAGTTCCAAGCTTTTATGGCTTTAAAAGGGCTTTTTTACTTTCATTTTCATAATGGCGTTCAAATATCATTCTCCCAAAAAGAGAATTGAATTGTGTAATGTGCCCCAGGAGATTCGGTGCTAATCAATTCTTAGTCAGGGAATTATGTTTGAAAAGTTTCGTGTTCACCCAATAATTTCCCCCTGGTTTTTTTTCAATTGGGTTCATAGGTTTGCCTTCCGTGGATTTCGCCAAATCTAAAAGGAAATAAAAGTGGAGTAATGATCTTGATTTAGGATTCCGATATAGCATGCAAATGCTTTACTATAGGGGGTGTTAGAGTAAAATATCCCATTTATGCAAGCGGAAATTGAGGGTGATTTTGGCTAACTTCCGGCTCCAAATTTTTCCAATGCGAATAAAATCATTTCCCCACTACAAGCAATTGGACACCATGGATTGTGGTCCAACTTGTATTCGGATGATTGCCAAATATTATGGGAAGCGTTTTTCCCTTCAAAAACTTAGAGAGCGATCTTCAATCGGAAGAGATGGTGTCTCCTTGTTAGGAATTTCCGATGCCGCCGAATCCCTTGGATTTAGAACCCTATCTGCCAAAATTCCCTTTGATAAAATGGTGGAAGAGGCCCCTATGCCGCTAATTGCCCATTGGCAGCAAAACCACTTTATTGTAGTGTACGACTACCGCAAGGGGAAGGTACATGTGGCCGATCCAGACAAAGGGATTATTAAGTTTACTAAAGAGGAATTTTTAAGAGGGTGGAAGGCCAATGCCAACGAGGAGGGAATTGTCCTTCTTATGGAGCCTTCACCGGCATTTTATGAAGAGGAAGACGATAAGGTTAGCTACAAAGGCTTTGGTTTTCTGTTGGGCTACCTCTGGCAATACAAAAAGTTTGTCATCCAGGTATTTCTTGGATTATTGGTCGGTTCTTTACTACAATTAATTTTCCCTTTCCTTACACAGGCTTTAGTAGATCAAGGAATCGCTAATCAAAATCTAGGATTTATATACACGGTTTTGGCTGCCCAAATGATGTTGTTTATCAGTAGGACATCGGTTGAGGTAATTCGCAGTTGGATATTACTGCATCTCGGTACCCGAATTAACATCAACATCCTTTCCGATTTTCTTATTAAATTGATGAAACTGCCCATTTCATTTTTCAATCAGAAAATGATTGGGGACATCATGCAACGCATTGGAGACCATCAAAGAATCTCTGCCTTTTTAACGGGTAACAGTTTAACCATCCTCTTCTCTTTTTTAAATTTTATTGTTTTTGGGGTGGTGTTACTCATTTATAGCAGTACCATTTTTGGATTGTTTTTGGCTGGCACCAGTCTTTACGTGATTTGGGTGGTTCTCTTCATGAAAAAACGCCGAGAACTAGATAATAAGCGCTTTGCCGAGTTGAGTAATAATCAAAACTCCCTGTATCAGCTTATTGTTGGGATGCCAGAGATTAAACTGAACAATTGCGAAAAGCAAAAGCGTTGGGAGTGGGAGCATATCCAAGCATTATTATTTAAGCTTTCTGTAAAGAGTTTATCCCTTAACCAGTATCAAACTGCGGGGGCTTCCTTTATCAATGAGTTAAAGAATATACTCATCACATTTATTGCAGCAAAGCTTGTTCTAGAAGGAGAACTAACGCTGGGTATGATGTTGGCCATCACCTATATTTTAGGGCAGTTGGATGGGCCTATAAACCAATTCATCGGCTTTATCCAAAGTGCGCAAGACGCAAAAATTAGTTTGGAGCGTATGGGTGAAATCCATGATTTAGAGGAAGAAACCAGACCTTCAGGAGATCAGCTAATGCATGTGGATAGATCTGCAGATATTCGTCTAGATCGGGTGTTCTTCAGATATGGCGGAAGGAATTCACCCTGGGTTTTAGAGGATATTTCGCTCACTATTCCAGCTGGAAAAACAACAGCAATAGTGGGGATGAGTGGAAGTGGGAAAACGACCCTTTTAAAACTGCTTTTGAAATTTTACCCTGTTGAGCAGGGTGAGGTTTGGGTAGGAGATGCCCGCCTTGATAATATTGATAACGCTGAGTGGAGACGTAATTGTGGGGTGGTAATGCAGGATGGATTTATTTTTTCTGATACCATTGCTCACAACATAGCTATTAGCGACGAACTCATGGACTTTAATCGCGTGAAGGAAGCGAGTGAAATTGCCAATATACGCGATGTTATAGAGCAGTTGCCGCTTGGTTATAATACAAAGGTTGGACAAGAAGGAGTTGGTTTAAGTCAAGGGCAAAAGCAAAGAATATTAATTGCCAGAGCAGCCTATAAAAATCCTCAGTTCATTTATTTCGATGAGGCCACAAATGCCCTGGATGCAAAGAATGAGCGTGTAATTATGCAAAAGCTCGATGAATTCTTTAAAGGGAAAACGGCTATAGTGGTTGCACACCGATTAAGTACCGTTAAAAATGCCGATCAGATTGTTGTTATGGATAAGGGCAAGATTATGGAAATCGGTACCCATAAAGAATTAGTCGCAAAACAGGGTTATTACTTTAACCTAGTTAAAAATCAATTGGAATTAGATGCCTGATAATCAGCAAAATATACCGGAGATTAACGAGGAGTTGCACAGCGAACAGGTGCACGAAATTCTCAGTTATGTTCCTCACGTTTTGGTGCGCTGGGGAAGTACGATTATTGCGGCCACCATTATTTTAATGTTGGTAGGGTCCTACTTTATTCGCTATCCCGAAATTATTCCAGCCAAAGTGGTGGTACAAAGCACAACACCAGCGGCAAAAATTGTTGCCAAAAGTGGCGGGAGAATAAAAATTAGGGTTAATAATAACGTTAAAGTAAGCAAGGGCCAAGTGCTTGCGGTTATTGAAAATCCGGCCATAACGGAAGATATTTTAAAAGCGCGCTTTATTGCCGATTCTATCCGAAATACTTCGGTGGACTCGCTCATAAATCCTTTATTGCCCCAGTTACTTTTAGGTTCGGCTCAATCTGCTTATTTGCGCTTTGCCGAGGATTACAGAGAGGCGGTTTATAAGATCAGAGATAAGTACACCGATAGAAAAATTGAAAATATTCAGGCACAATTAAAGTCACTGAAAGCGTTAAACGACAAATTAAACAGGCAGAAAAGAGCTATAATCAAGGAGCTAAATTTGGCTGCTCAAGATTTCGAACGAAATCAGAAACTGTTTGAGCAGGGGGTGATTTCTCAATCAGAGTTTGAAAATAAATCTGCAATTTATCTGGGTAAGCAACGTCAGGTCGATGATTTGGATCTCACCCTTATTAATAATCAAATTCAAACCGAGGAGTACAACAAATTGCTCTTGGATTTTGAACAGAATTTAGGTGAGCAACTACTCGCAATTAGATCTAATCTATACCAATCGCTTTCCTATTTGGAGGTAGCTATAAATGAGTGGTTTTACAATTATGCACTTGTTGCGCCCAACGATGGACTGCTATCCTACTACAGGTTTTTTAGTGATAATGATTTAGTCGCCGCTGGAGAACAGGTTTTTGCCATCATTTCCCAGAATAAAAACATCCAGGTTTGGGCCGAAGTACCGCTAGTAGGAGCTGGAAAAATTCAGGTAGGGCAGAAAGTTAATATTAAACTACAGAGTTATCCTTACAAAGAATACGGGATGTTAATTGGTAGGGTGGAACAAATTACCGCACTTCCAAACAACAATGTATACCGACTTTTAATTGCCCTACCAGAGGGGCTAAAGACTACCTATAATGTGGAGCTGGCATTCCGACAAGAAATGCTGGGAACCGGAGAAATTTTAACCAAAGAATTGAGCCTTTTCGATCGAATCTTTAACGAGCTACGATCGGTAGTAAAAAACTAATTACCATGTCAACCATTTTCCCTTATTTTCTTACCAGAATTGGTGGGGAACCCATAGAAATACTAGAACAACTTTCTCGTCCCGAGGCCTATGCCAAAGCGGAAAATTTATCTGCTTTAAGTCAGGAAATTGAGAAGTTGGGTAAGGAGATATCCGATGATCTTTTTGAAGAAATTGGAACATTGGAACAAGAGGAATTGCAGAAAGAATTGCTCAATGTAAAACGCAGTGTTTTTAATGGTAGAAACATTGGGCTACCTGTCGCTATAGATCATATTTCCGACAAAACCGCAGGAAAAATCAGACAGTACATTGCCACGCAAGAGAAATTGATAAAGGCTGAAGAAGCGTATGTAAGCAGTTTTCCAGGCGAAATGGCACAGGCAAGAGAAGGTGTAAAAAAAGCTGTTGCATCTGAGCCACTGAAATTGGGAATTTCACTATCCAGTCATATTCTACTTGCGAACCTGGAGCGCATTGTAAAACGACCAGCCGACTCGTTTAGAAAAAAGGAATTAAAAGCCGAGGAGAGCATCCTTAAATACCTTACGCGTACTAGCGCCAAAACTTCTCCATTTAGTTTTTTCACCCAGCTGGCAATGGGAAAAGTGGATGGAGAAGGGTTTATAGCGGAAAAAAATGGGATGGGAAAAGGAAATTCCACGCTCAACAATCATCTACTCAGCTTTTTTAAATCTGTTTTAGTCGAGATACCAGAGATAGCAGACCGTGTAAATGTTAGGTTAAATCCAACGGTTACGTATACCAATGGACAGATTTTATACCTAACCAATAACAACAATGTGGAAGCTTTTCAGCGTATTGAGGAGAACCCATTAATTGAATTGTTTACAGACTTTTTTGGTAAGGAATATCCTGACGGATTAGCCTTGGGTGATGCCATAGCTAAGCTTGTAGAGGGTGAGTACGTAGATGCTGGCCCTGATGAGCTAAGAGGTTTTATCCAAAGCCTATTTTCTTACGGTTTATTAGAGTGGGATTTTGGAATTAGTGGAATAGACCCGTTCTGGGATAAAAAATTGGTGACTTGGTTATCTGGGTTGAATATTGAAACACCCGCTGTAGATATTGCTAAAGAAGCATTGATAGAAGCTCGAATTTTTGCGGAATCTTTTAGTGAAATTCAAGCAGAGAAGCGATACAAGGAGCTTAAGTTAGCTTTTGAGGCATTCAAAGGTCGTTGTCTAAAATTACATGAGTTGGCTGGGCTTCCGGAAGACGAGCGTTTGGACGCTGATGAGCGTGCAGCTAAAATTAAGGCCGAGCAAGAAAAGAAGGAAAAAGAAGATAATAAGGAAGAAGAATCAGATTCCCCCCCTTTTAAACATACCAGTACCACCTATTTTCATTTTAGGCAGGAGCAATTCTTATACGAAGATGTAGAGGCTAATGCCGATGTTACTCTTGGTAATGATGATGCACAAGCACTCGTGGCTCCTGTGCGTAGGCTTTGCCATGCCTTAAGAAATTTTGAGGGATTTGAACCGGAGCAAGAGCGAATGGCTGCATTTTTCGAGGAAAAATTCGGAGAAGGTCCGGTTTCACTGCTAGAGTTTTATGAGCAATATTATCGCGATGTGAAAGTTCCCGAGCACAAGGCAATGGAGCAGTTTAAGGAGGAGCGAAAGAAAAACAAAGATGCCAAGCCGCCAGAACTAAAATACAAGGCAGAAAAAACCGCGAAAAAGAGAGAAAAAGCAAAGGCAGCTTTGGTAGAATGGCTCAAGCAAAATAGCGAATTAGAGCATGGGAAAATTAATATAAATACGGAGGGGCTTAATACGGCGGATGTAAAGGATAAAACCTTTTCAATGGCCATGTTTATCCAGCCTTATCACGACGATAAGAAGATAAAAGGGGTGGTGAATAGCATGTTTCCGGGTTATGGAAAGATGTTCAGTCGATTTTTGCACCTTTTCCCATCTGAGCTTACCGAGGCTTTAATTCAGGCAAATACCAGTGGTGAAGGCAATAAGATTTATGTGGAAAATACCGACGCATCTTACTTTAACGCCAATCTGCATCCACCGTTAATGCCATACGAGATAAATACACCGGGAGGGCACAATACCTTAGAACCCAAACAGCAAATATCTGTAACCGATTTACTTGTAGCACCCAATTCAGAGGGCGGCTTGAAATTGGTACACTCCCAACGAAATAAGGAGGTAAGTTTGTTCGATTTAGGTTTTCAGGGGCACAAAGGGAGATCGGAGTTGTACCAACTCTTAACCCGATTTACCGATGCCGAAATGCTAGGCCTAAATCCACTTTTTGAAATGCTCTCTGAAGTATATCCAATTCCAGAAGGGGAGCCGAAACCAGAAGTTTGGTTAGACGACACGGTATGTGTGAATAGGCGATCTTGGAAAATCCCCAAAGATCAACTTCCAGAATTACCGAATCACTGGGGTGAAGCGGAATGTTACAAAGCCATTATAGACTGGAAGAATAGGCTGCGGCTACCCGACGAAGTGTTTATTAAAATAACCAATCACCAGGAGTTAGAAACTCTAGATTACGAGGTAGTAAAAGAAATCGGTAGAGATGCTTATAAGCCGCAATATTTGGACTTTAGGCAACTACCTATGGTTTGTAATTTGTTTAAAAAGTTATTGAGTAAGGTGCCTATACAGTTGGCCATTTCTGAAATGAAACCCAACGCCGGTGAAATGATAGCCACCAAAGAAGGTAGATTTGTAACCGAATTAATGATGCAGTGGTATGAGTAAGGATAACGCGAAGTGGAGAGCAGCACATTTATATTATGGCGAGCCATGGGAAACAATGATGCGGGAATTTCTATTTCCTTGGATAAAAAACCATATCGAGGAGGGTGTAGAGCCTTACTTTTTCATTCGATATTGGGAAAGGGGGCCTCATGTTCGGTTTAGATTTAAAGTTTCGGATAATAGATTTTCGGGACTATCTAAAAAATTAGAGAATGACTTTTACTCCTACTGCACACAAAACCCATCAGATTTCTCCTTCTACGGGATGAAACCCGAAGATTTGGCCAAAATAAGTGCCGATTGGTACCCTAATAATTCCTTGCAGTGGATTGCTTATGAACCAGAAACAGCAAGGTATGGTGGCCCCGCAACACTACCAATTTGCGAGGATCAGTTTATGAATTGCTCTAGAACTTGCTTATCGATAATAGAGGAAGATATCGATTGGTCCTACACCGATAGTTTAACCAGCTCCATCCAGCAACATGTTTTGTTTTTGAGGGCGGTAGGATTCGATAAAGAACGGGCGCAGTTGTTTTTACATTTTGTGTTTTTGTCTTGGTATCCAAGGGCCTCAGAAAACTGGAACGCGCTAAGTACAGATGAGCAGAAAAAGGAACGCGATCGAATAGTAAAGGCATTTGATGATCAATTCGCGTTACAAAAGGATCAATTGATTCCTTTTATTAATACCCTATGGAATGCTTCCGAGGAGGAGTTTGAAGACATTTTGGAGCCATATATGATTCAGTGGTACACATTGAGTAGGGAGACCAAAGAAAAGCTCCAAACTGCACAGAAAAATGGCGAATTACAAGATCCAGGTTGGATAAGAACCGTAAAGGGCATTCAGGTAGATACCGAAGAGGCTGCTTTATGGGCTTTGTATTCGAGTTTTGTCCACATGACCAATAACCGAATAGGAGTTCAGAATAAGGACGAGGCGTATTTGGCACATTTGATATCAAAGACTCTGGATCAAATTGGTTAAGGTTTGGATGGGTCCTTTAGAATTATTCGCAAAGCGGTATTTCTAGAGAAATAGGCAATAGTCCAGTTAATAAAGATTATGAGTTTGTTTCGTACCGTTAGGATGAGCATGAGATGTAAAAACATCCAAATTATCCATGCGAAAAAACCGTTAAATCTGAAAAACGGCAGATCTACAACAGCCTTGTTTCTACCAATTGTAGCCATTGATCCAAGATCCTTGTACTCGTAGTCTTTTTGTTTTTTTCCTAACCGTCTCTTTTTAAGATTTTCGGCAAGTAGAAGGGCTTGATTAATTGCCACATTGGCTAGTTGTGGGTGCCCTTTGGGATATTTCGGAGTTTCCATATATGCAAGATCACCAAGGGCATAGATATTTTCACAATCTAGGACTTTGTTTTGTCGGTCTACGATTATTCTTCCCCGATTAAAAACATGCTCCGGCAGGCCCTTTATCGAATTGGGAGTTACACCTGCCGACCAAATAACAGTGTTGGTTTCAATAAACTTGCCGTCTGTTGTTTCTAGGATCTTGCCATCATAGTTTTTAACTATGGTATTGGTCCAAATTTCTACGCCAAGTTTATCAAGATATTGCTTAGACTTTTCTTTGCTATTGGTGCTCATGTTGTTAAGAGTATTGGCACTTCCTTCTATTAGGATCACCTTTAGATCAGAAAAATCGATTCTATGATAATCTTTGGGCAGGATGGTATTTCGGAGTTCTGCAAAGGCTCCGGCCATCTCAACTCCTGTTGGTCCAGCACCTACTATTATCAGGTTTTTTAGTTCCTTGGGAACTATCTTCTGAGAATTTATAATGCGCTCAAAATTTTGGAGAATATGGTTTCTTATCCCTATTGCTTCATAGGTGGATTTTAGGCTAAGAGTATACTTTTCAATATTCGGGTTTCCAAAAAAGTTTGTTTTACAGCCCAATGCGAGAACCAGAATATCATATTCAAAATCTCCTATATCGCTTCTTATAAAATTGTTTTTGGTGTCTACAAATTGCACCGTAGCAATCCTAATTCGAACATGTTTCTTTTTTTGAAAGAGGTAGCGAATGGGAAAAGAAATACTTGAAGGCTCTATTTGGGAAGTAGCCACCTGATAGAAAAGCGGCTGAAATTGGTGATGGTTTACTTTATCCATTAGTAAAACATCAAATAATTTGGGGTCTAATTTTTTGGCAATATTAATTCCAGCAAAGCCAGCGCCAACAATAATTACCTTTTTTCTCCTGTCGATGTTCAATGGGTATTTTTAGGAAAGGTATTAGGAAATTGCTAATTACGGACATAAAAAAACCCCATGCTATTTAGCATGAGGTTTTCTAGGGTTAGTACTGAATTTTTTGGTTATCCAATGCAATCTTCAGTAGGAATGCATTCGCGAATTCCAGAAATAGGACAGTTAGCCCCGGTTCCACAATTCATACCAAGAACAGTTTTTGCTCCACCTCTTAGGGCGTTGGAGCTATTAGAGTCTAGAGAAGTAACAAAGCTTTTAATTTCTAGACTTTTTAGATTTAGTTTCTTTTTCATTTTCTAGATTTTACAGAATTTACCATCATCTCTGGTAAAGCACTGGAATTCAAAGCACGACATGTAGCGATAACAGCTATATTCGGTATGATTCGGGCCTTTACCGCCTTTTACATTTGCCTCGTTAACGTCGGTAACAAAGCTCTTGATCTTAAGGTCTGATATTTTTAGTTTTTTACCCATTGGTGTTTGTGTTTATTTGAATGTTACACAAGTTCATATCCGAAGGAACACAGGCAACTGGATTGCAGGAGATGTATTGCAAACAACTGAATTCGGTTGCGGTAGTGTTAGTTGTATTGCACTCCATGGTTCGTCCTGTACCTCCCTTAACACCATTAGTATGGTTGAGGTTGGTTACAAAACTTTTCACTTCGAAATCTTTAAGTGCTAACTTCTTTTTCATCTTATCTGGCTTCTATTGGAACGCAGTCTAGCGGATTGCAAGAAATGTAGTCCAGGCAGCTAAACATAGTTTCGCGGCTACCTTTTCCTTTTAGTTCCTTGCTTTCTTTTGCGTTTAATTCGGTTACAAATGATGCAACTTTAACTTCAGATAGTTTTAATTTCTTGTTCATTGTTAAGGGATTTAATTAACCGTTGCAATTAATAATTTGCTCTCCGTTACCATAGCGAGTTGCCAAACATTCCCACTGATTGCAGGACATGTAATGGTAACAGCTTTGTTTGGTAAAAAGGTCGTCTAACTTCCCTCCACCTTTAACAAAGCTGTTATCATTTAATTCGGTAACGAAGCTTTTTACTTTGAATTGGTTTAGTTTAAGCTTCTTTTTCATAGGTACCTAGCTTACTTGGTTGCAATCTCTTGGATCACAAGAAACATAGTGAAGACAGCTAAACATTGTTTCTAAACAATCTTTAGTTCCTCTCTGACCCATGATGTCAGCGCTTTTCTTTTTATCTAACTCAGTTACAAAAGATGCAACCTTTACGTCTGATAGTTTTAGTTTCTTTTTCATGATTATGGATTTTAATTGCCGATAGCAATATTATCGGTTACGTTTCCTGGGCCAATGGTTCCGTTTGTAGCACAGTAAACGATATCACATGTAACGTATGCATAGCAGCTATACATGGTTTCGTCGTTTACGCTAACAGATCCTTGACCTTTAATTGATTTCATTTTAGACGCTTCAAGGTTGGTCACAAAAGACTTAACCTTCAGGTCGTTAATTTTCAGCTTCTTTTTCATTTTAACCAGTATTACATCGGATCTCCGATACAATCAGTAATGTAACATGAAACGTAAGCTAAGCAGCTTCCACAAGTGTCCTTAGAAAAAGGAAGACCTCCTCCTTTAAGGTTATTCTTACTTGCGCTATTTAATTCGGTTACAAAAGATGCAACCTTCACGTCGTTTAATTTCAGCTTCTTTTTCATAACCAATTAGCTTGCTTGGATATCAATACAATCAGTGATGTAACAAGAAACATAAGCCATACAGCTGTACATGGTTTCACGAGTTCCACCACCGTTTACTTCTTTTTTAGCGTCCTTGTCTAATTCAGTTACAAAGGACTTCACTGATACTTGGTTTAACTTTAACTTCTTTTTCATTGGTTATTTGTTTTTGGTTAATAGTTACTTAAGAATTTTAGAGCAATCGATTTGATCGCCAGGTTTGGTAGCTAAACACTCCCATGCATTGCAAGAGATGTAGTCTTCTACACAACTTGCACCAGTTATATCGGTTGGGACTTTTCCTCCCTGACCTTTTAACTGATGACTTGCTTTTTTACCTAGTTCGGTAACAAAGCTTTTTACTTTTAAATCTTTTAGTTGCAGTTTCTTTTTCATAGCTGACAAACGGCACAAGCAGTTCTAAAAGTGTAGGCAGCTGTTAGGCAAGCGTCAACCTGAGAACATCTCTCGAAGGTTGGGATTTCTGGTTTCCCAGCTCCGCCTTTAACGTCTCTAGCTTGGTCTTTAAGCTCGGTAACAAAGCTTTCTACCTTAATTGAATTTAATTTCAGTTTCTTTTTCATAGTGGTGGATTAAACTGTGGTGCATCCTCTTGCGGTAATGCATGCATCATAAGCCGAGCAGAAAACAATTGAACATTGCTTAACAGTTGCTTTACCTCCCTGGATGTGGTCTGTTTTTTCAATTTGAGTTACAAAGCTTTCCACTTTGATCTTCTCAAGACTTAATTTCTTTTTCATGGGAACATGGAATAAAAAAAGCCAGAAAAGAAAATCTTTCCTGACTCATTAAGTGAAAATTAATTACCAATCGTCACAGTGGAACTCGCAAGTTCTACACATAGAGTGGTAAAGCGAAATTAATTTGCAGTTTCCTGTTGCACCACCTTTTACTTCTTTGGTAGCGTCAAGCTTGGTTACAAAGCTTTTAACTTCGATGTCCTTAAGATTAAGTTTCTTTTTCATCTTTCTGTTATTAGGGTTAGCATTGAATACTTATGGTGCGTGTGCAATCTCCCAAGGTAGGGTAGTTACCTGTTAAACAGCCATCTACTGTAGGGATTTTCCCTCCCCCTTTTATGCTGTCCTTAGAAGATTCTATGGAGGTTACAAAGCTTTTAACCTCGATGTCCTTTAGTGTTACTTTCTTTTTCATAATCAACAATCAATTAAGATCCCGTTTGGATACTGATGGTACCAGTGCAATTATTAAAGGTTGGATAGTTTCCAGTGAAACAACCATCTAGCGTAGGGATTTTTCCTCCACCTTTAATGTTGTCTTTAGAAGACTCAATAGAAGTTACAAAGCTCTTTACTTCGATCTCCTTTAAGGTTACCTTCTTTTTCATAGGTTATGGTTTTGATTTTGTTACTTCTTATTAGAGGGAATTAATCTGTGCAGGGCGCATTTACACTCGGGTAATACCCGGTAAAGCACCGGTAATGGATGGTGGGGAGTTTAATTTCCTTCCCGCCTTTTGCTATTTCCTGCTGGCTTTCATCCAAGCTAGTAACAAAGGATTTTATTTGTACTTCTTTTATACTTAGCTTCTTTTTCATCTCACTTATTTAAAATGACTATCCGTTTAATTGGAAGAAATTTGCCGAGCGAGTTTAGCGAAAATTGTTCCTAAATCTTCTTTAAACCACCGGTCAATTTTCCCCTTTTTGAATTTTATTCTTGAAATCCCATTCATCGAATTATTGGGTTGTTTTATCGATAAAGTAGGGCTGTATTTTTAATTGGATTGCTTTAGTTTTGGGGCTCCCAAAAGAAAAAGTAATGCTGAAAGAAACTTGTGATTCCATCGCTCAAAAATTGAAGGAGTTAGCTGTACCGACATCAAATGGATTTTATTGGAAAACCCTCCAATCGGGGCCAGAAGGGAAAACTGAACCGGGTTATAACGAGAGTATTTATCACGGGGTGAGCGGAATTGCGTATTTCCTTTTTGAATATGCAAAAGTAACGGGGCAAAAGCAGTATGGTACCCTTGCCGCGGACGCAATGAAGGCTTTGGTTAAGCATTTAGTGGGGAGCGATGATCATTTTTCACCAGCATTTTATACCGGACGAGTGGGAACGCTCTATACCCTTTTAAAAGGAAGGGAAAATGGCTTTTTAAACCAAGCGGATGACTTGGTGGATGAATTGCTTCCTTCTTTGGAAAAATTATCTCCAGATTCATTGGTGGTAGATGATCTTATCAACGGGAATTGCGGAATCGTTTTGGGACTACTTAAGTGTTATGAAATTTATCCTAATTCGAAATTTATTGAACTGACTGAAAGAATACTACCTCAGCTATTTAACAAAGCCTATTTTTCGAAAAAAGGAATTTATTGGGATCGAAGTAGGGATATAATAAACGGTTTGTGTGGGCTATCGCATGGTGCTGCTGGGTTTGCATTTGTTTTTTCTGAACTCTTCCGAGTAACAAAGAACCCCGTTTATCAAAAAATGGCCCTAGCAGCGATGGAGTACGAGCGTCAGCATTTTGTTTCTGACTGGCAGAATTGGCAGGACCTGAGAAAATCATACATGCTTCCCCGCGATGTAGAGCGCAACATAGGAAAACTTAAAGAAGGGGACACACAATTTTTTACCCTTGGAGCGGATATGAATGCTTGGTGTCACGGTGCCGCAGGTATTGGACTTCAGCGAATCTACAATTACAGCTTAATATCAGACTACCCCTATTTAAAAGAAGAAATTGATGCTGCCCTGAATAAAACCATTGAAACAGATGTAAAGCCCAGCGAAAGGGAAATGCAGATTTTGTGCCATGGAGGCGCCGGAAATGCTATGATTTTTATTGCCCAGTATCAGCAAAGTGGTGAGCCTAAATACCGCGAATTGGCGGTAAGCGTTTTAGAAAGTGAGATAAAAGAGGCAAAGCAGAGGGGGAATTTTAGATGTGGCTATGGCGTACCGGCTACGGTAACCGATCAGAGCCTTTTTATGGGAGAAACGGGGATAGCTTGGGCAATTCTAAGAACGCAATACCCAGATCAAATTGAGGATATTCTTTGTCCGGTTTTAAAAAATGAAACCATGTTGAATTCTAATTTAATAAGGGAATTTAGCGCTTCTCAGGCCTTCAATTTAATGTTGGAAAAATACAAGCTCGATGCTGCACCAAAACTGCAAGAGGCTTACACCTTTAATCTAGAATATCTGGAAAGGAATTTAGAAGCAAATGATTATCAAAAGGTAGCATTTGACGCCTGTCAAGAGTCCTTTGCTTTGAATCATGCCCACATGCTGCTACAGAATAAAGAGCCTATAGATAGTATCGAGGGTATTTCAATTAAACTGCCGAGCTATGTTCGTTTCTATGTAAAAGACGAAGAAGGGAAATTACAAGTTTCTGAAGGTCAGGGTATACGCTTTATGGATCTTCCAGACTTGGCAGCTGCCATTTTAGACAATCTGGCGCATGATGGCTACCAATTGCCAGCAACGGTTTTTGGAAAGATTTTTGAGGAGTACGAAATAGAAGGCGGCGAAGCCAAGGAAGTGGAAATTGCACTTGAAGGGCAATTAAAAGAAATGATCAACGCCGGGATGGTCTCCTATAAATCTAACTAACATGAGTTTAAGCAGATTATTACTCCTACTTCTTGTAGGCATTAGCACCAGGGCAGTTGCTCAATCTACAGCGGCATCTTTATTATGGTCGATTGAAGGCCAAGGAATTAAGAAATCATACATTTTTGGTACGGTGCACATGCTACCGGCAAAGGATTTTGCAATAAAGCCAAAAGTGAAAAGGGCTATACAGAAATCTGATATCATGGTTATGGAACTCGATCTGGATAACCCTATGGTCCAGGTTGAGCTTATGAAGGATATAAAACTTGAAAACGACGATAAACTAAGTAATTATCTAAGTGATGAAGATGCTGTGCTTTTGTCCAATTATATGGAAGACCACATTGGCTCACCGTTAAGTTCTTTTGATCACCTTAAACCCTTTTTTCTCACCTCTATGCTTATTCCTACCTACATAGAGGGTGATGTGGCCAGTTTCGAAAGACATTTGGTTGAAATTGCGCAAAGCCAAAAAATGGAAATCATTGGATTGGAGAAAGCAGAAGGGCAGCTTAAGATTTTTGATGAAATACCCATAGAAAAGCAACTTTCGCAAATTATGGATTTGGTCAAGGATAAGGGAGAAGCACAAAAGAAATTTGATGCTATTTTAAGTGCCTACAAAACCGAAGACATTCATCGTTTAGTGGCCACAACCTTGGAGCAAATAGGTGATGATAACTACCAGAAAGAGGCTGTTTTGTGGAATAGAAATAAAGACTGGGTAGAGAAAATTCCCCAGATGGCCGCCAAAGAAAAGTGTTTTATCGCAGTGGGTGCCGCGCATTTGGGCGGAGACCAGGGTGTTATTTCGCTTCTAAAAGAAAGGGGTTATACGTTAACCCCCATTATCAAGTAAAGCTTAGTGGATAACAGTGACTTTGCCAGTTAATGTTTGATTTCTATGTGACTCGGAGTAGAATTCAATATGCCAAACATAGGTTCCTATTGGAACTGGATTTCCTAAATAGCTTCCATCCCACTGAAAATTAGGGTCTTTACTGGAGAATATAAGCTCGCCCCATCTATTGAATATTTTGATGGAAAATGAGCCCTCTCTGATATAATCCGATGAAATAGAAAATGTTTCGTTTACTCCGTCTCCATTGGGCGTAAATGCTTCTGGAACATAAATCAGATGCTCTGGCTCAACTTTAAATATTAGGCTTGCAAACGAAGTACATTGAAATTTACTGAATAGTTCGGCAGAGATACGATAAACGCCAGTATCTGGTGGGAATTTATAAGAAATTTTGTCCAAGGCAGAGCGAACGAAAACGGTATCCTTTTCCCCGTAATATCGACTTAAAGTCCAAATAACATTGCTGAGTGGTGTATTGAGGTAGTTTAGCGTAAAAGTTGCCAAGCTATTTGTGGTAGTTAAACGCGTAGGGTCGACCACAATTTCTGCATCTGGTATGGGGTAAACTTCGAGGGTGTCTAGGTTGTAACTAAATGGACAGCCTGCCGAATTTTGTACATGGGCAGAAACTGGATAATTCCCTGGACTATAAATAATGTGGTTAAAACTCGTATTACCTGATAATCGTATTGCTGATCCTACAATCCACTGGATGTCTGAAAAGGTGTTGTTTGGTATGTTGTACTGGGTTAATAATGGAGAACAGCCTTTGATTGGACTTAAGGTTGGGTTAAAAGCTGGTTTTTTGTAGAACCAAACAGTTTTGCTTGCCGATTTAGGGGTGGAGCAATTGTCTGTTAAAGTCAGGGTAATGCTTTCTCCATTTAGACTGGTATCTGGAAAAAATTGGGTGGAAGCACCCGTAGCGCCATTAGACCATTGGTAAATATAGTTACCGTTTCCACCACTTGCGGTAGAATTAACAAATACACCCTCTCCAAAACAAACTGAATCGGGAGCACTAACAGTTGTAGTTAATGGAGGACTGTAGTTTAAAACGAAACTGATGTTTTCCGCAGTACACCCCTTATCATCGAAGGCTCCTAGGGTGTATGATCCTGCAGAATTAATTATCAAAGAATCGGAGGGGAGATTGGTTCCATTTAATTGGTAGGTAATATTTCCAAAACCCCCGGCGGAGTTCAGTTTAAGTCTTAGTGTTTGCCCATCGCAAATGGTGGTGTCTAATATGGGTTGGAGGATAAGCGCCGACGGCTGATTTATAAAAATGTTCGCACTGCTATTGCAGCCTGCGCTGTCGCTAACGTTTACCGATACCGTTCCCTGATCTAGATTGGATATTTGGTTTGAAGTTGCACCTATACTCCAAAGGATGTCTAGCGGGGCAACACCAGAATTTATTGTAACCGTAGCCGTGCCATCTTTTGCATTGTAGCAAGAGATATCTGTTTTGCTTAGGGAAATACTGGGACTAGGGATGTTCTTAATAGTAAAGGTACTATCCACTTGGCACCCTTGGGCGTCGACAATGGAGAAAAGGTAAGAACCAGCTGTTGAATTTAATAAGGAAGTATCTGGTGCTGGAGATTGATCCCAAAGGAAATTAAAGGGAGGGGTACCTCCATTAATATTGCTAATGATAATCTTTCCATTGCTTTTGTCGCAATTTTCCGGAATTTGATTTCCATTGAAGACAATGGCTGGAGGTGCAGTTAAAGTAATAGGCTGCGTTGCATAGTTGCACCCGTTTTTATCGGTCACAGTAATAGTGTAAGTGCCTGGGCCTAGGTTGTTAACCCTATGTCCCGAAACGGTTCCAGTGCTTGGAGAAATACTCAGGTTATAGCCGTAATTAAAGGGGATACCTCCTGCTGGAAATACCTCTATCCATCCATCAGTGTAATTACCACAGCTCGGATTGGAGCTGCTTGCCGTTTGCGTTTCGGAAATCGCATTGGGTTCAAAAACTTGGTGTGTTACGCTGGCACTACAACCGAGGTCATCAGATACTTGAACTCCGTAAGAACCAGCAGATAAGTTATTTCTCGTTCCGGGTAAACTACCGCCGGGGTTCCAGTTGAAAGTGTGTCCAGAGCCAGAACCACCTATAACCACTGTTGTTAAGGATCCATTAGAACCACCATTGCAGAGCAAACTATCCCAATCGGCAAGGGCTTTTAAGGTATCTACTACCGTAACCCAACCTGTATCGTACTGCACACAAGCTCCAGGAGCCATGTAGTATACAGGATATGCTCCGCTGCCAACTGCAGTAGGGGTGAAATTCCCTGCGCTATCGATATAGCTCATAGGTTTCCATTTTCCTCCTCCGGGAGAACCGGTTAATTGTTGCATATTGCCTTCTGGACAAAAGGAAGGAGTTGCATTAACCGATCCCTGAATGCTTCCTGCTACGGTGATGATTAAACTATCATAATCCCCACATTCGTTATCAATGAGGTGGTAGATTTTGTGATTTCCAGCACCAGCTAGTCCAGGATCAAAGGTGGAGAAATTGGTATCTGCAATACCTGGTCCATACCAATTTCCTCCTGGTGTTACTGAGGTGAGTTTAAATGGATCGTCTAATACGCAGATGTAACCGGGGTCGTTAATGGCTGCATCAAATTCACTATTAACCGCAATTTCAATACTATCGGCGCTAGGGCATAATTTATCAAAGCGATATTTTATCCAATAATTTCCCGGATTTACGGAACCGGGAGAAAAAATACCTTCGGCGTTAACACCAGTACCCGACCAAATACCTCCTTTTCGTGCCACTACTAAGGTGTCGTCCTTTTGATTGGTACAATAAGGTCCAGCTGGTTGTATGGTAGCATCGTAGATAGGTTCAACTTGAATAATAGTTGTATCGTAAGCCAAACATCCTCCCAAATTTTCTGCCGTTACGATATACTCAAATGTTCCAGAGTCGTTTACGGTGAATTTGAAACCATCTATAACCTCGTTATTCCAAGTTACTCCAGTAAAATATCCATCTGCCGTTAGTGTGAATTCACTACCCAGGCAAAGTAAGGTGTCGGGAGGCGCGATAACCGAAACGCTGTCGGCATTTAGTTGCTGATTTACCGAAGCTTCGCAACCGTTATCATCCCGTACTGTTATTGTGTACAACCCAGTATCTAATCCGGTAAATGAACCGTTGGAGGTGAAAGGCTGATTATTAATGGAAAACTCGTATCCGGGAGTACCTCCGGTTGCCGATACATTTATCTCACCATCTTGGTTTTCCAAACAACTCAGGTCTAGAAATGCATCGACGGTAATTTCCAATAATTCGGGTTGTTCTATTTTCACCGAATCCTTCATAAGACAACCCTGGTCATCTCCTACGGTTAAAACATAGGTTCCCGCACCTACAAAAATGGTGTCGTTGGTAGAGCCACCAGGAGTCCAGGTGCTGTTATAATTTCCAACTCCACCCGACAAAATAGAAGTAGCCATTCCATCGGTTCCACCAAAGCAGCTGACATCTTCCTTTTCAAATTCAATTCTTATGGGATCAGGCTCCTGGATATCGAAATTAATATCGTCTTCGCACCCGTATTTATCGGTAACAGTAACGGTGTAATTTCCCTGACAAAGCGAGGAATCGAATGCTGCTGTAGATCCATTATTCCAGGAAAAAGTGAAGGGAGCTGTACCGGCATTTGCTGAAATATTTGCAACTCCATTACAGCTATCTGCACAAAGAATATGTTTGGTTTGTGCAATTGCATTAACCTGTTCTCGGAAAATTACAACCAATGAATCTTTTACATTGATTACATCGCCATTACAGATTTCGTAATCGATTTCCACATATACCTTTTCTTCTACTTGGCCGGCATCAGATTGGCAGTAGTTTATCTTTTCTGAGTTACCGATAACCTGACCAAAATGGTCGGTCCAGGTTATTTCGTAATTGGGGTTTCCGTTTGGAGTAAAACGCCAACCTTCATTAGATGCCACCCAAGAGCCTGTATTTCTGCCGGGAGGGGCTATTCCCTGATTTCCTGCACCATTTTGAATACCTATGGTTGCCCTACCTCCGTTCCAACCAGAACATCTTGGTTTATCTTTTATATAGACTTCAATAACATTGGTGGTTTCGTACAGTACAATTTGTTGGGTGGTGCGCAGATTATTACAACTGAAATGAGGTACATCTTTGAAGTTTACCACAAAAGTTCGGCAGGGGTAGGATCCTAGTACGGAGTAATTGATGTCTGGATTTCCTACACTGGGATCTAAATCGTGGAAAGCCCCATTAATGGAGTTTCGATATAAACCACCTCCTGTATTTACGCCAATGGGACAGGTTGGATTGTTGTTTGAAGGGATATTTTCATCATGCGCCCAGCAACAATTTCCGTTTGCATAGCCAGCATTAAATGATATACAGCCATTTGCACCTACCACTAATTGGCTAAAGGTGTTTCCGTAGAAACAAAAATCGAATGGGAGGTTGATTAAACCACTAAAAATATCGTCGCTACCTACAAATAATGCATTTCCACCACTAAATGAAAAGGGGGGAGCGTAGGGAACCGATTCTACCTTGTAGGTATTCGTGGCTCCAGTTTTTAAAACGCTGGCCTCTAGATCTACACATTTTACACCACATTCAGTAACAACGGTATCCAAACCAGCCAATAGGGTGGAATCGGTTGGAATTCCGCTCACATTTGGACATCCAGGATATGGGGTTTGTCCATAAGTAACTGAATAACAGAGGATAAAGATTAGTAGGGTAAAGTAATGGGGTTTAAACATTATTGCAACTGGGCCAGTTTATACTTGGCAGTCGAAATTTCTGAAAAATAGTTGTTTAAACCCCTTAAATTGCTTGGTTCATTATTGAAAACCAAACTTTAAGAAATCCACTGAACGTCCTTGAAATCGGGCTTTCTTTTTTCTAAGAATGCGTTTCTACCTTCCTTGGCTTCATCGGTCATGTAAGCGAGGCGAGTAGCTTCACCTGCAAACACTTGTTGCCCTACCATTCCGTCATCCGTAAGGTTCATGGCAAACTTTAGCATCTTAATAGAGGTGGGAGATTTCGCTAAAATTTCTCTAGCCCACTCAACTGCGGTGTCTTCTAATTCGGCATGTGGAATAACGGCATTTACCATGCCCATTTCGTAAGCTTCCTGAGCGGAGTAATTTCTACCCAAGAAAAATATTTCTCTAGCCTTCTTTTGGCCTACCATTTTTGCCAGGTACGCAGAACCATAGCCTCCATCGAAGGAAGTAACATCGGCATCAGTTTGTTTAAAGATGGCATGCTCTTTACTCGCAAGGGTTAAATCGCAAACTACGTGAAGACTGTGTCCACCGCCAACGGCCCATCCTGGTACCACAGCAATAACCACTTTAGGCATAAACCTAATAAGTCGTTGCACTTCTAATATGTTAAGTCTGTGTCTACCGTCGTCTCCAACATAGCCTTTGTGGCCGCGAGCTTTTTGGTCGCCACCGCTACAAAAAGAATACACTCCATCTTTTGGAGAAGGACCTTCTGCCGAAAGCAATACTACCCCAATGGTAGGGTCTTCGTGAACTTGATAAAATGCATCGTATAGCTCGGAGGTGGTTTTAGGTCTGAAAGCATTTCGTACCTCAGGACGATTAAATGCAATGCGGGCAATTCCTCCGCTTCTTTTAAACGTAATGTCTTCGTATTCCTTAACAGTTTCCCACTTTACTTGCGCCATGAATAAAATTTTGGGTGAAAATACTTATTCCGAGTAATAAATACTTAGGATTTAATTAACTCTAGCGCCGCTGAGTTAATGCAATATCTTAAACCCGTTGGAGGAGGTCCATCTGGGAATACATGACCTAGATGCGCATCGCAGCAGTTGCATACCGTTTCTACCCGTTCCATTCCAAAAGAGTAATCAACATGATATTTGATTGCGTTATCTGAGATGGGTTGGGTAAAACTGGGCCATCCCGATTGGGAGTCGAATTTTATTTTGGAACTAAATAGTGGGGTTTTGCAACACACACAAGCATAGTCTCCATTTTCATAGGAGCTACAATGCTCTCCAGTAAATGGACGTTCGGTACCGGACTTTCTGGTTACCCGGTATTGTTCTTCTGTAAGCTGCGCCCTCCAATCTTCATCCGGTTTGGATATTTTCTTAGCAGGTGGAGGAGTTCCTTCCTTAGCGAGTTTTAATACTTTATTCCAATCCATACATATAAAACCATTTGATGGGTTTTGTGTTTAGCCCATTTTTAAAATTATTTTGTCCATCCAGCTATCTGGTATCCATTTTCTGAAGAAAATAGCAGGCTTGGCCATATATCCAGCCACGTATCTAGTTTTTGGATTATTACTTTTTATGGCCTTAGAGATAAGATCGGCAATTAGCTCTGGGTCAGAGGCTTTACGCGTGTAAATTTTTTCTGTGGCATTTGCTATACGATGTGCCAGAACTCCATAGGGCCCATCACCGGATCTTTCCAGTAGAGGGTTTTTCATAACCTCATCGAACTCGGTTTTTATAGCTCCGGGCTCTATAATTACCACGTTTATTCCAAAAGGTTTTAATTCTAGCCTTAAACTGTCGCTCCATCCCTCCAAGGCATGTTTTGTTGCGTGGTACCAAGAACCAAGTGGCGTATATATTTTGCCGGCCATAGAAGACAGATTTATAATGGTGCCCTCACCTTTTTCGCGCATTTTGGGGAGTACTAATTGGGTTAGCCTAGCTAGTCCAAATAGGTTAACCTCAAATTGTCTCCTTGCGTCTTCTATGCGGGTATCTTCCATGGCTCCGTATATGGCATATCCTGCATTATTAATCAAGACATCAATAGCTTCGTGTTTAGCCAATATATGTCCAACGACATTCTGAATATCCCCTTCCTTTGTAATATCCAAGGTGTATGGTCTGGCACCTTTAGCTTTAAGATCATCCATTTTATTTAGCCTCCGAGCGGCGGTATAAACGATGTGGCCATCTTCTATAAGTTTAAACGCGGTAGCTTTCCCAATTCCCGAGGATGCACCGGTGATTAAAACAATTTTTTGCTTCGCCATGTATGCCTGTTTGATTTACAATGCTACACGCTTTGTCCTTTTGCGCTGTACAAAACCGCGATAATTCTTGTTAAAGGATAAAATGGCTGGAAAAAAAAATCCCCACTACCGAATGGTAAATGGGGATTTAAATGGGTAATTGTAGGGTTAGTGTATCACTAACTTTTTGGTGGTGCTGTAGCCAGCTTCCGTACTTATTTTGGCGAAGTATATTCCAGAGGCCAGATGCGAAACGTCTATGTTTCCGATGTGGTTATTAAGTCCCATAACTTCGCTTCCATTACCATTAAAAATCTTAACAGCTTGTATTTTATCGTCGTTTGATGAGAATACAATTTGAAAAGAATCATCTGCAGGATTTGGAAAAAGAACTAAATCCGACTCCATATTTAACTCATTAATATTGGTAGAAGTGGCGAATTGAGGAGTGGCATAAAGGGCCATTTCATTTCCGGTAAAGCCAGAGAAGAACAATCGATTATTGGCAATGTTGGCCTGATTTTTCTGGGTTAATTTTCCTTCATATCCAGTGTGGATAAGCTGGGTTTTATTGTTTTCTAAGTCCAGAATTAGGAAATCAACATTTTTACCAAAAAACGGGTCTGTTTTGGTGTAAACCAGTAGGCGTTTATCATCAATTTTTATCAAGCCATTAAATAGGTTGTTTCCGGAGTATACCTCTTCTAATTCTTGTGTTTCGAGGTTTAAGCGATACAGATTGTTGTCGTACTGATCTGGATTTTCATCAGGTGAGCCCAGGAAATACATGTGCTCATTAATGGTGCATAAAAATCCGTTTAGCTGGCCACCATTCGCCGTTAAGTTGATTTGCGTTACGCGCTCAGCATCCAAACCATCTTTGGTAGTTCGGTATAAGTGCCTGGTAACGCGATCTTCGCCATAGGCATAAAAATAAAGGTGACCTTTATACCAAACGAAGTTTTGCGGCATAATGTAATCGACGTTCATGGTGATTTCTCCACCGTTGTCCAGAAAGTACTGCTTGTAAAGGGTTTTAACCTTAACCGCATCGTTGGCATTTCCTTTACTCATATACAGGGCTACCTCATGATAATTAAGCGAGCCGTATTTGTTAAGGAAGAAAATAAGGGTGTCGTTGGTGGTAGGTTGGTAGCAGAAGTTATAAAAATGGTCTTCATTAGGGATGGTATCGTAAAAATCGCCCGGCAATAAAGGTACCCAATTGGGGTCGGTATCGGAATGATAAACGGCAATTCCTCCTTGGTTAAGATAAAAGCTATTGTCGTTTCTAATACCGGTAATCCAGCTGTTTTTAAAAGGAATGGTGTTCCCATTAAAGGCAAGGAGGGTATCTTCGCCAAAAACACTGAGTGCTCCAGAATTAACATCGTAACTAGCGATAAATCCTTCTTTGCTAGAAAGATCTCCGTTATAGTTCAAATAGATTTTATCGTCGGTGCTATGAATGAATTCCGCACCTAGATTTTGATCATTGGTAAGCTGCTCAAGGTCTTTGGTTTCCGCGTTAAAACGGAAAAGATCTATTCCATTCTTGTACAGCGTAAAGTAAATGTGCTGGTTGTGGATTAGGTGAGATTTTCCAAAAATCCAACCATCTGAGTTCCAGCTATAATCTGGAAGTTTATATCCGGTACTAGGGAGAGATAGCTCTATAGTATTTTGGTTTTCATCAACGTAAAAAATCTTTTCAACGCGATTATAGGTATCAACTTCAATTGCAATTAAATCCGTTCCGTTACTGAAGAGGCCGTTATGAGCGAGCATTATTTCCCCGGTAACAGAATTTAGGACCGGTTCTGCCTCTTGTGCGTGTCCTGCAATGGAGAAAAATCCAAAGCAACAGGCTGCGATAAGAGATTTAAGTTTCATGGTATTGTGATTTTGAGGGATTTAGAATTGATTGGTTTTATTCGAGGTTCTTACACTAGATGGCGATAAGGATGGGATTTCAGTTATGTGGGAAATTATGCGTTCCACTGGCCCAAAATCAGGCGCAGATCCCGAACCCTGAAAATAAGACACCTTTACAGGAACGTATGGAGGACGAATGTTTCCATAAAAGTCTTCGTAGGGGACATTATTTTCAGGCATTATGGGTGCTTTGTCGATAAGAGGCGAGTTTTTAGTTGGAGTGATGTCCCATTTTGTGGGATCCGAGTTGCTGATGTCCTGTAACTTTGCATCGGCTGGATTGTAATAGGTAAGATTCGCCTTCCTATAATCTCGGTGCAAGGGGTAGCCATTGTTCATATCATTATCGTCGGCACCAGATTGAATGCGGGCAACGTTTAATCCTGTGTTTTTAATAATGGGTTGCAAAACTACATTCCCAATAAGCACCCCTTCATATTGATCCTGAAGAATCGGAATTCCATTACTGCGACAACCGTCGCAATTCATTCTAATCCCCACATCTATTGGGCGAACAACTAAATTATGTGCAATGCTTATGGTTTTTTCACCTATGCTATTGGCACCGTATGCGAATGACTTATTTAGGTTGATGGTGTGGGTGTTTATGGCTGCGTGGTATTTCCCTTTTGGCCATGCTCCGGTATGTCCACTTTCTACAAGGTAATTATTGAAAATTCTAAGGTTACCCGATGGCCTGGCCTGGATTCCCCATCCTGATCCCCGATAAATTAGATTGTTGAAAATATCTCCGCTGGCTCCTTCTCCAATTATTATTCCCGATTTATGAGAATCGTGGTCTTTGGTTCCGTAATTGTATATCTCGTTGTGACTCACCACAAAATTGTGCGCTCTTGATATTTGGATAGCATCCCAACCACAGTCCTCAATAATGTTGTTTTGAATTTGAACATTATCAATGTAGTGCGGCTTTATTACATTGGTTGATTGATTTACCGTTTGCTTTTTGATATCAATCAGCTCGCCTGTGTAGTCATTAAAAGATAGTTCAATTTGAGTTTTGATCATGCAGGGAGTTTTATTCCCCTTTGAAGTTTCTCCGATATAAATGGCTTCACCAGATGCATTGGATATGCGGCAATTCCGCACAAAAACATCTTGCATCAAAAATGTTTTTTCAGAATAATAAACCACACTATCTACGCAAATAGCATTCGATTTAAATAAAAATGCAGGACTATTTAGGCTGTCTGGAATATTTGGATTTACATCTGCCCAAACTCGATTAACATCGATAAAACTACTTCCTTTTTCAGCTTTTATAGACTGGCCGGCTTTCTTTATTCTAATTTGAATTCCGTAGAATCTATCGTCCGATTTGTTAGTACTTACCCCGTTACCATTAATTTTTATGAATTTGCAGTTGTTGAGGTAAATCCCGTATGTATGGTCGGGGTTTATATTAATAACCGTATTGTATGGATTGGCAATTTCTATTGGTAATCCCGGAGCACCCACCACATTATTAAGCTGTAAGTGTATTCTAGAGTTGTCCGTTGAATTTGGGTCGGGCAAAAGTACGAGCCGGTCACCAGGTAAAATTGGGGTGGTAATGGGGTTTCCTACCGGAGGATTGTAATAGTAGGTATTGTTTGAAATAATGTTTACTGAATGATGGACATAAATGTTTTTACCTAGTAGTGGTAAGGCAAAAAACGTCCATGCAAGTATTGCAAAGATTGGTTTCATAGAGGGTTATGGTCGGTAATAATTGGCGGCAAATTTAAAATAAAATCCCTTTATAGTCAGGTTAAGATGGATTACCTCGCAATCCTACCCCTTTAAAGTTGTTCTAATTAGCTGGTATAGAAGAGTATACTGGGTATTTGGTTTAATTTCCTAGCATCAACTTTTTAGCCTCCGAAAATGAAGTGACTGGCTTTTTACATACCCGTTTTTCACAAACGTAAATAGCCTCTTCCCTTTTGTCGGTTAGCATCGGAACTTCAGCATTTCCGTGAAGTAACAGCTTGTTAAAAATGGGATAGCGGGCAATATTTTCAATAATTTTTGGCTCGGGGATGCCAATTACTGCAATCTCAAAAAATTTGTGGTGCTCCCAGTTTATTATTCTAAGCCAATTGACATACCCTGTGGGATATGACTCTATATCCGAAGATAACTGATTAGCCATTTTAACAGCTTCGTCCACCCAGTCGGTTTTGTAATAGATAATGCCAAGTTTGTACTTTGCTTGAGCCAGCAGCGCGTTGGGAGATGGAGTTACATTATCCGATTTACTCAGGGTTGGAGTAATAAGGGTTGCGTCCAACCCACTGGGTCTATCGGGGTAAAACCCATTCATTTTTTCAAATTTCTCCTCTACTATTTCCAGGAGCTTTTTAGCCGTGGAAATGTATTGCTGCGATCCCGTTACTTCGTAAGTTTTTATCAGTGCTTGGATTAAAGCTGCGTAATCTTCTAAGAAATCTGCATCTTTTCTTCCTCCTTCTTTATAGTAATGGTAAAGTCTTTTATCCTTTTCATTAAAGCATTGGTCGAGGAGAAATCTCAAGGTGTTTTCTGCCATATCCAGAAACTCAGGATTACCAAAAGAAATGTAAGCTTCTAATAAACCCTCCACGGTATAGGCGTTCCAAGAGCAAATTTGTTTGTCGTCTAGCCCTGGTCTTACTCTGTTTGCTCGCAGCTTTAGCAGTTTTGACTTTAAATCTGAAATAGATGAGGGTTCTTTATGAAGTATTTCTAGAGATTGATCGGTTAAAAGCGGGATATAGTTTCCATGTTCCCAATATCCATGCTGATTGAAATTGAAGTAGCTGGTGGCTAGTTCCAATTTGGATTCCGAAAGCGAATTTTCAAGTTCTTCTCTAGTCCAAACGTAAAATTTACCTTCTTCACCTTCGCTATCGGCATCAAGGGCTGCATAAAATCCGCCATTTTGATGCAACATTTCCCGTTTTAGCCAATCAATTATCCCTGAAACGGTTGTTTTAAATAGTGGGTCTGCCGAAACGCGATAAGCTTTGGAATACACCGATAGCAATTGGCCGTTATCGTACAGCATTTTCTCAAAATGGGGAACTTTCCAGTTTTCATCTGTGCTGTAGCGCGCAAAACCACCACCAACATGGTCGTAAATCCCACCCATTGCCATTTTCTTTAAAGTGAAAAGTACATGGGCTTTTAATTCTTCTTTTCCAGGTGAACAGGCGTACTCCAATAAAAAATCCCATTCTGCTGGCATAGGGAATTTTGGTGCTCCATTATGTCCGCCATTTTTTTTGTCGAAGGATTTTTCAATGGTTGTAATCTGGTCTTTTAGCCAGTTGGTGTCAACATTTGTGTTGTTGGCCTTTGGATTTATAAGCGTATGCTGTTTAATAGCTGAGGTTAAACTTTCTGCGTATTCAATGACCTTATCTGGAGTTTGTCGGTACATATTGGCCAGTTGTTCCAGTACATCCACCCACTGATTTTTTCTAAAATAGGTGCCACCATAAATAGGTCGGCCGTCGGGTAGAGTGAAACAATTTAGTGGCCAACCACCTTGTTGGGTCATAATTTGAACAGCCGTCATGTAAATCTCGTCCACGTCGGGCCTTTCCTCCCTATCTACTTTAATGCAGATAAAATTGTCATTCATAAGTTTAGCCACCGCAGTATCTTCGAAGGATTCGTGCTCCATAACATGGCACCAATGGCAAGAAGAGTAGCCAATAGAAACCAACACCAATTTATTTTCCTTTTTGGCTTTTTCGAAAGCTTCTTGGCCCCATGGTAACCAATCAACTGGGTTGTGAGCGTGCTGGAGCAAGTAGGGACTTGCCTCGTTGATTAGCGCATTGGTGTATTCCTTTCTTGGAGAAGTAGGGGTTTGTTTTTCTTGGTCCATGGTTTGCTTGGGAGGTTGACAGGAAGTAATGAAAATAGTCGATAGAACGATTAATCTCAGTTTCATATCGCTAAGTTCTTTATTTCTATGCTTAAACCTAAATAATGTAGTAGGATACAATTATCCGCGATCTGGAGGAAAGTCTTGCTACTGGGCTAATTTGTTTAGCATGCCCTGGAAAACGTAGCCGTGCAAGGGGGATACTGCCCACCAGTACAATCGTCCCATTACACCGAGCGGTCGGAAAGTAGCTTCTTGATAAAGGATGCCATTTTCGATTCTAAATTCCAGCCACGCATCGCCTGGAACCTTCATTTCGGCAAAGAGCAAGAGGCGCTTTTTCTCTTTGTCGGCTAAAATAACCCGCCAAAAGTCTAAGGCGTCGCCATTTGCAATTTTAGTGGGATGTGTTCTTCCACGTCGTAAGCCAACTCCTCCGAAAATTTTATCCACGAAACCTCGAATCCGCCATAAAAAATTGCCAGCATACCAACCATTTTTACCTCCAATACTCCAAATCTTTTCAAGGGTTTGCGCTTCGGAGATTACTGGCTTCTGTCTTTTATCAAACAGGCATCCATTGGTGGGAACCTCTATATAATTTGCAATATCCTGTTTAAAGGGACCGCTATTTAGGGAGTCTTTCCAACTGGATACAACAATGTTTTGATCAATTTTATCGAAGGTTCTACGTAGCGAGGCTTCGTAGGTTCTCGGCGTAATGTTTAGTATGTCCTTTAGCCTCTCCTCCTTGCAAATTACCTCCACCCGCATGGAGTCGACAAGAGAAACAGCTAATTTATAGGAGGTTGAGGTGACAAAGTAAAGCCAGTAGGAGGAAAGTCTGGGGGTCATAACTGGCACGATACCAATATATCTTTTCAATCCACGGACCTTAGCATATCCCAAAAGCATTTCCTTATAGGTAAGTACATCGGCGCCGCCAATATCAAATGTTTTGTTGAAGGTTTCACTTTGGTTTAAGCATCCAAAAAGAAAAGAGAGTACATCTGCTATCCCTATGGGTTGGCATCTAGTGTTCAGCCATTTGGGAGCTATCATTATCGGCAGTTTTTCCACCAAATCACGAATAATTTCAAAAGATGCAGACCCAGAACCTACTATTATTCCTGCTCTTAATGTGGTAAGGCTGTAGGTGCCCCTGGATAGGATTTCTTCTACCTGTTTTCTGGAGCTTAAATGTTTTGATAACTCATCAGCATTGGCAAGTCCAGACAAATAAATCACCTGTTTAATTCCAATGTAGCTTGACCATTGGGCAAAGTTTTTTGCTGCTTGTGCTTCTAATTCATCAAAGTTTTCAGTTGATGATGACATAGAATGAACTAGGTAGTACGCTATGTCGGCTTTGATGTTGTTTTTTAAAGTTTCCGCTTTTAATAGATCAGCTTCATAAATTTCAATGGAGTCCTCGTATCCCCGTGGAGCCTGAAATCTATTCCTATCTCGTGCCATGCATATTACTTCGTGGCCCTCCTCTAATAATAGGGGGAGTAGTCTTTTTCCAATATACCCGGTAGCGCCGGTTAGTAATATTTTCATGAATAATATTTAGATAAATATCATTTTTTATTCGATAAAATCAAATAATTAAAAAGGAGTGCTATATATTGGTGATCTCAAGTTCCTTGGTCACCTTTTGCGAACACGCTTATTAGGTTAATGTTCAAATTGATCAAGGGAACCTTGGATAAGTAATTAAATAAAAAAAGCCGCCTGATATCAGGCGGCTTCGTAACTACTAATCCCCTACAAACTAGTATGTTACAACAGGATTAAGCTGTTTAGCTTGGGAAACAAATCCTTCTACCTGGCTTTTCCCAGGAACTGTTCTTGTGATTTTTTTAGCGGCCTGAATTTCCACCAGTTTCTCATGCAGGTTTTCAGGGTTACGGTTGCGGAGTTCCTTAATGGTATCCACTCCCGAAGCCTTCAGCAATTCTGCGAACTGGCTTCCAACCCCCTTTATTCTAAAGAGGTCTGCCATATTTACAAAGTCCAAGATTTTTCCTTCATCAATTCCGCTTTCTGCAGCTAGGGTTTTTCTTCCTGCTTTGGTACTACCTTTTTCAAGTAGTGCTTCAACGGTCTTTACTCCAGCTTTCGCTAGTTTTTCTGATAGTGCTGGTCCTATCCCTTCAATTTCTGAGATTTTCTTGCTCATGGTGATTTATATTTATGTGATTAAAAACCAAATTTTCCTTTTAGCATTCCGCCAATTTTATTTCCTATAGCTCCTCCAACCAAGTCTTTAATTCCAGATTCAGAATTGGTGGGAGCGTCTTCTTTGTTGTTTATAAACTTAAAAACCATGGGAATTAGCTGCTCGCTAATCGCTTTACTAATGCTTGGGCTCAATCCAAGTTTGTTAATAAGACTATTTCCGTAATTACCTATTATTCCTTGCACCAGTCCGCTTTGGGATCCCTGAGAAAAGGCGTTTTTCAAAATCCCGAAGTTCCCTGACTTAACCTCGCTGGTAATGCCGTCCATTACACTTTCCTTAGCTAGGTCTAAAGCCTTTTCTTGCTGTTGTCCGTTTAAGTCGAACCCCCCTAGAAGGTCGCCGCCCTTTTCTTTTAGTGCTTGTTTTATTAAATCTTGAATCATCCTCAGTTTTTATATATTAGTACCTCTAAACTATTTATTTTCTGTGCAAATAATGCAGATATATATATGTTTGAAGTCAGTAATAATTAATATATAATTGATTGTGAGCAGCGAGATATTGATAGGTGGACTGATGGTGGACAAGAAGCCAGTTAACGGTCATCAGATTTTGATTTCAACCAAGAGTTTAAATCGACATGGTTTAATCGCTGGAGCCACCGGTACTGGTAAGACTAAGTCGCTTCAGGTTATGGTTGAGGAGCTTTCTCTTAAAGGGGTCCCAAGTTTGGTGATGGACATCAAGGGAGATCTCTCTGGATTGGGAGCTCCAGGGTCCACGAACAAAATCATTGAAGAGCGTGCGCATCATATTCAAATGGAATGGGAAGGCAAAGGATTTCCCCTCGAATTTTTAAGTATTTCTGATGAGCCTGGGGTTAAATTAAGATCTACCGTATCTGAATTTGGTCCCATTGTTTTATCAAAAATCCTCTCCCTTAATGATACCCAGCAAGGCTTGCTCGCTATGCTCTTCCAGTATTGCGACGATCAAGGATTACCGCTTTTAGATATTGCGGACTTAAAAACAGTTTTGAGATTTGCTGCTGCAGAGGGTAAAGCTGAATTTCAGAAAATGTACGGATTGGTTCCTACCAACTCGGCACATGCTATTATGCGAAAAATTACCCAGCTCGAACAACAAGAAGGCGATCGCATATTTGGAGAACCTTCATTCGATGTGGGAGATCTCTGCGAAACAAAAGATGGACTTGGGGTAATTAATGTGCTTCGACTGACTGATGTACAAGCTAAACCTGGATTGTTTTCTGCTTTTATGTTATCGCTATTGGCAGAATTGTTTCAAACTTTTCCTGAAATTGGAGATCCGGAGCAACCAGAGTTAATGATATTTATAGATGAGGCCCACTTAATTTTCAAGAACGCCTCTAAGGAATTACTCGAGCAGTTGGATACTATTATAAAGCTAATTCGTTCTAAGGGAATAGGGATAGTTTTTATCACCCAAACTCCAGACGATATTCCAGAGAACATTCTTTCCCAACTCGGTTTTAAGTTGCAACACGCCTTGCGTGCTTTTACAGCTAAAGACCGGAAAGCTATCCGTCTTATGGCCCAAAATTTCCCGGAGAGCGACACATATAATGTAGAGGAATTGTTAACGGAATTGGGAATTGGAGAGGCCGTAGTTAGTTTCCTAGATCGTAAGGGTAGACCTCAGCCCTTGGTACATTCATTAATGCGGCCCCCACTTTCTAGGATGGATGTATTAAGCAATTCGGAATTGGATTCTATTGTTAAGAACAGCAAGCTAAAGGATAAATACGAAAAGAGGTTAGATCGAATTTCTGCCCATGAGGAGCTTACCAAGCGTATCGAAGAGGAATTAGAAGCGAAGGAAGAGCTGGAAAATGAGGTTCCCGAAAGACCTGTTGCTAAAAAGGCAACAACGACCAGAAAGGAAAAAAGTACGCTTGAAAAAGTTATGGCTTCCTCGGTAACAAGAACCATTGCGAGAGAATTAACCCGTGGCATACTTGGTGTTTTTGGAATTTCCACAACCAGGCGCAGAACCACAAGCCGGCGACGAAGGCGTTAATGAGCTTTGCTTTCTACAAATCGTTTAAAGTTTCGGATATTTCTGAAGCTATGGTCGCGGAGTTTACGCTTTAGCCGGAAAGACATGAGGTACATTATCCAAGGGAATTTAAAATAGGTATTGCTAATCCACTTGGTTTGGTTTTCGCTCAGACTTTCAAAATAGTTTTCCGTGTAGTTATTGATGTTGCCAAACTCGTAGCCCACATGGAATAATGAGGAATTTTTTATTTCCCAAATAGTCTCAATTATTTCGAATTGGTTTCCATCCAGCTCGTATTGCAATCTGGTTTTACAACCTTCTTCACCTGGGTTTCCTTCAATATTGCTGGCACCGACAAATCCGTCTTGCCAATCTTTATTGTGTTCGTTGCGCATTAGCTCGGCAACTAATTCTTTTGGAGCCTCAATTATCTCTGTAAATGATAGTTTCATGGTAGGGGTTTGAAAGATTGAAATGTACAAAATGGCAGCAGGAAAAAGGAACTTAATCCTGATTTTAATCTAATAACCTGACGGTGGTCATGCCGTTAGGAATCCTATCTATCCACTCATCCTTTTAATTTACCGTTCAAATCCTGTGGTTTAAAAATTAAATATAATGAAGGCGTGTGGGTATTTTCTGTACTATATCATTTTCATTTGTCTGATATAGTTTTAAAAAGATCGAGAATAGCTAGCGTTAGCCAAATGGTTGGGTCATTATAAAAAAGTAAGTTACTTCTGGTTTTACCGAAAACCGAATTTTTGGCATCAAAAAACTTGGAACAAATAACGAGGGAGGGTATTGCAAAGCACCACTAACTGGTGGTAACTTTAGCCGAATTATACAATAAATAGTAACCAGTAAACCATACCCTATGACAAGATTGTTAACCCGTTTAATTTTACCTGTAATTATTGTTTTTATGGGGGTTGATTTGTCTGCGCAGTGCGACATTTCTGCCTGTCCAGTGGCACCATGTTACTGTATAAAAGATACAACCGTCACTTCCTTGAGAGGGACCTTATACGACGATGGTGGTTCCGAAAACGATTACCTACCTGGGGAGTCAGCTACAGCGCAGGTTATTACCTACCTCTTTAATATCCAACCGACAAATACTCCGGATACTTTAGCGCTTCAGTTTACATTTTTTGATGTGGAGATGAGTGCCACTTGTGAATATGATCATCTTGAAATTTTGGATGGAGGAGTTTCAAAAGGAATTTATTGTGGTACCGATAATCCTGGAATAGTTTATTGTACCAGTGGTTCCGCAACTATTCGATGGTATTCAGATCCAAACGCTGTAAGACCTGGTTTTGAAATGCGTTGGTTTGCTGATTCTATACCAGATGCCAGCACTGTGCCTACTCCAACTGGCTACTGCGATGCTTCTAACGAAGGTGACTGTGGAAATGGTCAAGGTATTTATGAAGTACAGATGCAAGGAGACAAAGGTGGGTTTACCAATAATACCGACCTTCAGAGCTGTCAAGATAACCAAGGTTATTCGGATTTTTCAGCAACTCATATGGCATACATTTCTCGTGGAAATGTTTACGAGTTAGTTACAAGAAGTAACGACAACGGATATTTCTTCGGTCAAATGGCAGTTTATGTAGACTGGAACGAGGATTTCGATTTCGATGATACCGGTGAGTTAGTTATTACGCAATCGACATTTACTGCCGGAGATGTTACTCCGCAAACTACCCCGATAACGGTTCCAGATGGAACTACAGATGGTATAAAGAGAATGCGAATTAGGGGTCACTCTACATCCAATCCTATCGGGCCGTGTGGCTCTATTGGTCTGGGTGAAACTGAGGATTATACTTTAATAGTAGGAACACCTCCTCCATTTTGTGCCTCTGCCCCAGTTCCTGCTGATGAGGCAGTAGATCAATGTCAAAAAGGAATAGAATTTTCTTGGACTTCCAGCCCAAGCGGGGAACCAGCGGATGGCTTTAAGTTTTCATTGGGGACCGATCCACTTTCTCCTAAAGATCTTGTTTTAGATTTAGATCTTGGTGCGGATACCTTTTACACGTATAACGGAAACTTGGATGCCGGTACTACATACTACTGGAAAGTTACGCCGTATAACGCACAAGGTGATGCAAAAGGTTGCGAGGTATGGTCATTTACAACATCTGCTTCGGGTGATCCAGTTCCTAGCATTGTGTACGATAGATCTGCCTTAGATACTGCTAATACTTGTGCAGGTGGAATGGATGCTCTTTTCGCCTCGGTTAGTGGTGGTGCGGGATCTACTATTTATGCTTGGGATGCTGAGGATAACAGCAGAATTAGTCCTTTAGATAAAGATTCAACCCAATTTAATTCTAGCACCGAAGGTGCAGTTAAGGTATGGATAACTGCAACGGATGCTAATGGATGTTTTGGAACCGATACGGTGGTGGTTATTACCAATCCTAACGCTAATGCTGGAGGAAGCATAGTTGGTGATAACATGCTTTGTGCTCAAGACGATCTGAGCCTTAGTGTGGCAAGCACAGTAGGGAATCTGCAGTGGCAACGTAACGACGGTGGTGGTTGGTTGGATATTTCCAGCGCAACCAATGCCAGCTACGGAGATAATAATCCTCAGGGAGGTATTTCTTATCGTGTTATCGCTAATACGGACTTCTGTGTAGATACTTCAGATGTCCTAGATGTTACGGTTCACCCATTAACGGATGCTCCTGATATTGTTTCCCCTTCGGGCGTATTTGAATTCTGCGATGGCGATTCATTGCAATTATTGTCTAGTGTAACGAATAATAATATTTGGTCAAATGGTTCTACTGATGACGAAACCTATGCTAAAGTGGGTGGTGATTTAAATCTAGTTTTCTTAGATATAAATGCATGTACCTCCGATGTTGCTACAGTAACCTTAACCAAATATGATTTACCAAATAAACCTTTAATTCTGGAGGCAAATAATGGCGAAGCTACCCTGTGTGAAGGGTTAAGTGCGCAGTTAACTACAGATGTAAAAGGTATTATTGAGTGGAATGGAGAAACCTCCGCTACGGATACCTTTTATGTGGTTAGCCAAGCTGGACCAGTATATGTAACCGTAACAAATGCTAATGGCTGTTCAGCAACTTCAGATACGGTGGAGGTAGTGGAACGTGCCCTTCCGGGTAAACCTACTATAGTCTCTTCTACAGGTGGAGCAGACTTATGTGAGGGTGCTACCATGGAATTAACAGCGCAAACTACCGAAGATGTTTACTGGAATGGAGATCCTTCTATATCATCTAAAAAGTTTACGGTTAGCGCGGGTGGAGATTATTTTGCTACCGCAGTTTCCGATTTTGGTTGCGAAAAAGAGTCCGATGCATTTACGGTAACATTGCGTCCTAATCCAGACCAGCCAGTTGTAACTACCGATAATGGTAAAGACGGATTTTGCGAAGGCGATAGCATTTTGGTAAATGCTAACGTAACCACTAACGTTTACTGGAATGGAGATCCTACCATAGTTGGACCAAGTATTTATATAACTGTAGCAGGAAATGTAACAGCAACGGCTATTAGTCAGTTCGGTTGTGAAACAACTTCTGAGGCACTTCAAATTCAAGAGCTCCCACTTCCAGAAAAGCCAATAATTACATACGAGAATGGAAATTTAAATAGTTCGGTAAATAGAACGGATTATCTGTACCAGTGGTATGATGGCGATGGAAACGCAATTGATGGTGCTACGGGGCCAGTTTTGGAGAATTCAGAAGATGGCGATTACTACCTAATCGTGATTGATCCTGCTACCGGTTGCGAAAACCAATCGAGCACCTTTACTGATATTATTAGTCTTGAGGGAACTAACACCATAGCAGTTTATCCGAACCCAATTAATGCTGGTGATTTAATTCACATAGAGGCAAGTAAAGAGGTTGAATTCAAACTGATGGACAACACAGGAAGAATTTTAACCGCAGGTAGCGGAAATGTGGTTTCAACAGAAAACTTGAAATCGGGTATCTATCAACTCTTAATTAAAGAATCCAGTAATGCTGGAATTTACACCGCCAAAATTGTGGTTAGGTAATGAAGCTTAAGATTTAGAAATAAAATTCTGTTTATCAGATTTTTACCTTTGGTTGAACGGGGTTTCTCAATATGAGGAACCCCGTTTTTTTGTGAGGTAAAAGGATTAAAACTTTTAATAAAAAAGGGTTGGGAGTCCGATATAGTTTTAATTCTTGAAATTAACTGGGTGGTATTTTAGAGAATATCATGGAATAAGCTGATTGTCAAGCCATAATTTCGCACCACCTGAATTTTTTGACCAAAAACTTTACATGTTCTATGAAACGTTTTCTTTTAACGTTCAGTAGTGTTCTTTTGACCATTATTGGATATTCCCAGCAATATTGCGATCCACAGGCCCTTTGTGGAGGAGATGAGGATCAAGTAGAATTCGTAGCTCTTAACGGAAAAACGATCTATCCCAATTTCAATTGCAGTTTTGTTGACGATCAAACCCAAGATACCCTAACCATGAATATCAATGGGGGGTTAATTACTGCTAATAATTCTGCTTTTATAAACGTCGTAATTCACGGTTACATCGATTGGAACGATGACAAGGCATTTACCGAAGATGAAAACGTTCCTTTTGCCGGTAATATCAATACTGGATTTTCGGCCCAAGTGGTTCCGCCAGCCGGTCAGCCTGAGGGTCCCGTTAGACTTCGTGTTCAAGCAATAGACCCTGTTTTTTTAGCACTAGATGGACCCAATGGTTGTTCAGATAACTGTTTCCATACCGTAGATTTTACCATCAACGTTACTTCCGAAGAGGTTTCTTCTGAGCCCAGTGAGTATTGCGCGGCAAGTGGATATACCCACCCTGACCCAGACTCTTGTATGGTTACTGAAACTGGAAATGCAGTAAGAAACATTTGGGTAAGCGAGTTTGCAGCAGATAACGGTTTCTCTAATACTTCTTCTTGCGGTTTAAACAACGGATATTCTGATTACACTAACGGAATTGCATTTGCCGTAACTCCTGGTGCTACTGTAACCGGACAGGGTATTATAGGAAGGGCAAGTGGAAACAATACTCAGTTTTTAACCGCTTGGGTAGATTGGAATAGAGACTTTGTTTTTGACGATGCAACCGAGAGAATCGAAGGGGTTAAAACGGATGCTTTAATTGAGTTTAACTTCGATTTCGCGGCACCTACCAATGCGGTGGAAGGACCTACGCGTCTTAGACTTCGTGCATGGGATCCAACGCTTATTGGGTATGCCGGAGAAGCTTGTGGAAGTTCTAGCGAAGGTGAAGTAGAGGACTACACTATTTACATTGGAACACCTAAGGTGGCTTGCCCAATTCCAGGTACTCCAGCTGATCAAACGGCAAATCTTTGTAAAGACGATGTAACCCTTACCTGGGAAGTGAATGTTGATGGGCCAAATCCAACCGGATATTTGTTATCCATTGGAACCAATAACCCACCAAGCGACATTCTATCAGATTTTTCATTAACGGATACCAGCTATGATTTTACAGCTGAGAATTTAAATCCAAACACAACCTATTACTGGTCAGTAAAAGCCTTTGATGCCACTGATACCTCCTCAGATTGTAGCATTCAATCATTTACAACTGCAGATTTTCCAGTAGTGGAAATTCAAAATGCTTCCAGTTCGGTAGATACTGTTACCATTTGTCAGGAAGAGAAGGTGGTGTTGGACGCAGTAGTTAATAATGCCCTGGGTTCTGAAAATTTTGCTTGGACTGGATCTAACCTGAGTAGCAGCAATACCTCTACTACCACTTTTACAGGAAGCTCTGCCGGTATATTTACCTTATACGTTAGTGTTGACAATGCTAGCAATTGCAGCAATACAGATTCTGTGGTTGTAGTGGTTAAAGAAAAGCCTACTGCAGGAGAAACATCTGGTAATATCGAAATCTGTTCTAATGAAGCACTTTCATTGCAGGTTTTTGATTTCAGTGCAGGAGTAAATTTCCAATGGCAACGTAAGAGTGGATCAACCTGGTTTGATATTTCCAGAGCAACTAGCGACATTTATGAGGATAGTAATCCATTAAGCGGAGTTTCGTACCGAGTAATAGTTTCAAATGAATTTTGCTCGGATACCACCGCAGAGGTGAGCATAGAGGTTTATGACTTATCTGTGGCTCCCAATATTAGCTCTAACACTGGTAGTTTTTCTTTCTGTTCGGGTGATAGCATAACCCTAACATCAGACATAACTAATAATGTAGCTTGGTCTACGGGTAGCACCGATGTCGAAATAGTGGTTAAAGCCGCGGGGGAATACACTGTTTCATATACCGATGCCAATGGATGCCCTGCCGACACGGCTACTGTGGACGTAATTGAAAACGCAACCCCAAGTAAACCAGTAATTACAGGTGATTTAGCTTTTTGCGATGGAGCATTTACAACCTTATCAGTTAACGATCAGGGCTTTAATGTTGCATGGATGGATGATGAGGCCAACAATTCTTCATCATATACAGTTGCTGAAGCGGGTTCTGTTTTTGTAAAGCTTTTTAACGATCTAGGGTGTGAAGCGATTTCTGATACCTTAGATATTACTGTTAATGCTAATCCAGCTAAGCCAACCATTAGCACAAGTCTTCCAGGCACCTCATTTTGTGAGGGCGTTTCAGTAGAGTTAATAACGGATGCCGACTCATTAATATGGAATAACGATGCCAATGTGAATACTTCAAGTATCATGGTTGATCAAGCTGGCTCTTACTATGTAACAGCCTTAAATGATGCAGGTTGTAGCACTAATTCAGATACCCTAGATTTAAGCTTTACCGAATTGCCTGCACAACCGTCTATAGGTACTTTGAGTGGAAATGAAGCATTATGTGATGGCGACTCTCTGGTACTAATTACGGACGCCACTGGAGATGCAGTATGGAGTACAGGTGCGGATTTCGATGGTAACAACCTTACCATTTTCGACGGTGGAAAATATACAATCACGGTTGTAGACGCCATGGGTTGTGAGGCTACTTCAGATACGCTTGAAATTATAAAAAATGACCTTCCTGAAAAGCCTTTGGTTATTTCACAAGCGGGAGATTTACTAACCAACGCTAGAGGATTAATTCAGTGGTTTAGAACCGATGGAACTCCGGTGGTAGGAGAGACTAAGCAAGTATTCGAAGATGCTCCGGATGGATCATACTATGTGGAGGTAACCGATGAAATAACGGGGTGTAAAAATAGATCGGATATAGCAACAGGTATTTTTGGTTACAAGCGCAATACGGCTGTAGAGGCGGTGTTGTATCCGAATCCAGTAAATGCAGGAACTAAAGTTTTTGTAGAAATAGAGGTTAAAATTGATCAATTGAGATTGCTTTCTCCCTCCGGAGTTGCTATTCCAGTTGTCCTTGAGGAGGATTCCTCATTTGCTACGGATAGATTGGCGCCTGGTCTGTATTTAATTGAAGCGAAGACCAAGGATGGGGCAAATATCCACCTGGGAAAACTTACCATTATTAGGTAGATTATTGTAAATCAAAGCCTAAGCAAAGGGGATGCCGTTCGGTTATCCCCTTTACTTTTTAATGGGATTTCAAGCTTTATAGTTAGAGAACGAATTTTTAACCGGATACAATTTGAAATTACACATTCGGCAATAGGTTTAATTTATGGAATAAAGTTCTTGACTGATTCGGATAAATTGAAATCCCATATATGTAGTCTATATTTTCCAGAATTAAATATGGTATAACCTAGAGCAACTTCCCTTAAATTCATAGGTCGTAATTCAAGATAGAATTCCATTAGCCTATGAAACCAATGTACATTCTCCTACTATCCCTTTTTTCCTTTAACTCATTTGCTCAGCAGTATTGTGAATATTTAGGCGATTGCAGTGGCGATTGGATTGTAGAGGTAACATTCAATGGGTACAAGAACAATACTAATGGCTGTGTAGGTTACGGCGATTACAGCGATAGTGTAGATTTTTATGTTCAACCTGGAGCAACCTTTAATGTGGATATAGATTGGGCGACCTATTTAAATTCTGCCGGATATTTCTGGATTGATTGGGATAAAAGTGGCACCTGGGATGCATCGGAAATGATGACCGTTCCTTATACGGGCTCAACCAACGGTACCTCTGTAGTGGTGGTTCCAGATGGTGTTACGGTTGGCGATGTGCTAAAGATGCGCGTGATGCTGGCGAACCAGGCTGATCCGCCAGATCCATGTGTTGGTCCTGTTGGTTTGTATAACGTGGATGAAGTAGAGGATTATGAAATTCAGGTGGTTGGGGATTTACCAACTTCTGGTGGTGGTTCCTATTGCAACGCCCAAGGTAGTGATTGTGGCTGGGGGCATATTGCTAAGGTGGAATTCGCGGGTAAACAAAATGCTTCCACCTGTACTTTCTATGGAGATTACACCGACACTATAGCCTTTAAGGTAGATGCTGGATCTGATTACACCCTTACCGTAACTTGGGCTGGTCAGGGGACGGCATATAACTATACCATGGCAGCATGGATAGACTACAACCGCAACTACATTTTCGAAACTGAGGAAATGACAGCTATCACTGCTTCGGGATTGGGCGTGTCTTCGGGTACCATTTCTATTCCGACTAATGTAAATAACATGCTTACCCGCATGCGTATTCGTATGACGCAAAACGATGCTCCGGCTCCATGCGGTCAGCAGTCGAGAGGTGAAGTGGAGGACTATGCCATTATTATTGGTACGCCACCGCCAACCTGTGCAATTGCAGAAAATCCCGATATGGGTTTTCAAGGAATTTGCCAAAAGGATGCCGAATTACGATGGAGTGCAAATCCGAATGGCGAATCACCAACGGGCTATAAGCTTTGGTTTGGTAGTGACCAAAATGCTACCAACCTTATCAGCGGTATTGATGTTGGAAATGTTACCAAGTACAATTTGAATTTTGAATTGCAAAAGGCCACTAATTACTATTGGAAGGTGGTTCCATACAATGCGCAGGGAGACGCTACAGGCTGTACAGTTTGGCAATTCACAACCACTACAAATGGAGATCCCATCCCCGATATTATTGTGGATAGAAATAGTGCAAGTAGCGTTACCCTTTGTCAGGATGAGCAGCTAACATTGTTTGCCAATGTTTTTCAAGGCTTGGGCAATAAGACCTATGAGTGGACGGGTGACGACATTACTTACTTAAGTAATACCAATAAAGATTCCGCGCACTTCAATAGCAACACCATAGGTACCAACCAATATATCGTGCGTGTGGAGGACGAATTAGGTTGCTACGGTACAGACACAATTTCGGTAGAAGTTACACAGAAAGCTATGCTTGGTAACCTAGTGGGCGATGTAGTTTACTGTGATTACGACACATTGGAATTGGCTATTTCGGATGCTTTTGGCGACCTCCAGTGGCAGTTGAATACTGGGAGTGGTTGGTTAGATATCACGGGAGCCACAAAAATGGCATATACCGATAATAACCCGGTTAACAATACCAGCTACCGGATATATGCTAGCACCGGAGTTTGTGCAGATACCAGCGCATCCGCTACTATAACTGTTTACGATCCAATGGAAACACCAGAAATTAAGGCAGTGGATGATGCTTTCGATTTTTGTCCAGGCGATTCTGTGATAATTTATTCTTCCATTTCTGGAGATAATAAATGGTCTTCTGGGAGCTCGGCAGATACATTGGTCTTTAAAAACCCTGCCACTTTAAGTCTTTACAGGGAGAATTCCTTGGGATGTATATCTGGTACGGTTAGTGCCTCAGTGGGGCATCATCCCGTGCCCAATAAACCGGTAATTAAAGAAGCGAGAAATGGAGAAGTAAGCTTGTGCGAAGGCAAGTTTACTCAAATGAGTATAGATAAGCAGCAGGGTACGAGTATTTCTTGGAATGGTGATCCGCAGTTGAAAGCATCAAAAATTACCGTTCAAGATCCAGGTAAATACTATGTAGATGTGGTTAACGAATTTGGTTGTACTAACGTGTCCGATACCGTTATACTGCTTAACAGACCTAGCCCAGACCGTGTATTTATTACGCTAGAAGGAGATACAAATTTTATGTGTCAGGGAGACTCTTTGTTTTTGAGCTTGGAAACTGAGGATGAGGTTACGTGGAATGTAGCTGGGCAAGCCTCAGAAAAACGCATTAAAATTACCGAAACGGGTAGCTACTTTGCAACGATAACCAACTCTTTTGGTTGTACTGCGGCCTCTGATACCATGGATGTCTTCACCTTCGAAAATCCTGCAAAACCTATTATTAAGGTGGTGGGAGACAAGTATGAGTTTTGCGAGGGAGATAGCACCCGACTGAGAGCTATTTCTGAGGATAGTTATTACTGGAATGGGGATACCAATTTTAGTCAGCAATTTCTATATGTAAGCCAATCTGCAAGCCTTTGGTTAAAAGCTGTAAATGATAATGGTTGTATGGCCTTTTCCGATACGGTTTCAGTAGTACAACATCCCCTTCCCGAAAAGCCAGTAATTACTTCTGTAGAAGGTGATTTACACTGTTCGGTAACCGATGCTATGATACAGTGGTATTATATAGATGGATTTCCGGTGGACAGTGCTAATCAGCCCGTTTTAGAGGATGCTATGACGGGATACTACTATGTTGAGGTAACCGATTCTTTAACAGGTTGTAGTAATCGGTCCGAAGTTTTTACTAGCATTATAAACGTTTCGCCTACAATTCGTGTAGGGGTTTATCCCAATCCGGCGAAAATGGGTGATGTGGTAAAAGTGGAAGCTAATCAAACCATTCACTATATTGAGTTAAGAGATACCCAAGGGCGAGTTATTTTGGCGAAAGAAGGCAATAGCTTTACCGTTAATAAAGTCGCAAAAGGGAGTTATCTCATTTCAGTGTATGACCAAAATCATGCACTTTTAGGATATTCAAACATTGTTTTTTGGTGATTTATCCCTAAATGCACCCGATTAATCGAAAGAATAAGTAAAGAAGTCTGAATTAGCCCTTTCTTGCGATAAGAATTTTCCTCCACCCCGAAGGAAATTTAAGCATGAAAGTTATGAGAAAGCCGCTCTTTACCATTTTATTAATCGGGTGTTTTTTTACCACCTTTGCTCAAAAAAATCCACTTCAACTTCAGGTAGTTGAAAAGGAGTTTGGAACCCATACCGCAAAGGTTTACCAAATCGATTTTCCAGCAGCTTCGGAAGTGGCCATCAATTTTGCAGAGGCTTTTAAGCAGGCGTTTAAAGTAGATACCAAGACTTGGAACGACCAGATTTCTTCCGATGCTTTTGAAATGCCATACACCGAAAGTAACGCTACGCTTAAAGCATGGACGGTAAGCAATGGCGATACTACCACGCTTTATGCCACGCTTGACTTTCAAAAGGACGGAATGCTTTCTAGAGAAAAATTCGCAACGGAAGATAGTTTGCTACGCTGTATGCTGAAGCAGTTTAATTTCAACCATAGAAAAGATTATTACGAGGCGAGAATTAACGAACTGCAAAAGTTTAAAAGACATCGTAACAAGAGAAATAGAGACGAAGATAACCTAGCAATTACCAAGAAGTTAGATAGTCCCAATACCCTCACCGCTTCTAACCATCACCTTAAAACCGAAGACTAAACCGCTTTACCAGCGAAGTTCGAAAACCAATTAGTCGCCAAACGGAGACCTCTTTAACATGGAGCTCCGTTTTTTTTGTGCCTTGTATTCTCTATTTTGCATGCCACCTAATTATTAGATTATGAAAAAGGTTGCAGTAATACTATCCGGTTGCGGGGTATACGATGGTTCTGAAATTCACGAGGCTGTATTCACCCTATTAGCGCTTGCTCAAAATAATATCTCATACAGTTGTTTTGCTCCCAATAAGGCACAACTTCACGTAATTGATCATACAAAAGGAGAACCAACTGAGGAATCCCGAAATGTATTGGTAGAGTCTGCACGTATTGCAAGGGGAGAAATACAAGACCTTAAAAGTTTAGATGTCGAATCCTTTGATGGGATAGCCATTCCTGGTGGATTTGGTGCCGCAAAAAATTTAAATCAATGGGCAATTTCCGGACCTGATGGAGCTATAGATGACGAGGTTAAATCCAGCATATTAAATGCCTTACAAATGGGTAAAGCCATAATGGGGCTATGTATGGGGCCAACAGTAATTGCAAAGGCATTAGAAGGATCTAGTTACAGCGCTAAACTCACTGTGGGCACCGATACCGAAGAAAGTCCGTACGATATAAAGGGAATAAGCGACGGTATGGCGAGCATTGGAGCCGAAGTAAAAATGAAGTCTATTAGGGAAGTAATGGTGGATGATCAGTTAAAAATTGTAACAGCACCATGTTACATGATGCAAGCTGACATTACCCAGATTCACGATAACATTCAGAGTGCGGTAATAGCTTTTAAGAAGCTGTTGTAGCCTAGTTTATTCAATTTATGGTCTCTAGATATCTTCTTGCCATTTTTGGCACGGCTCTGGTTTTGGCCTGTTCCAAAGATGCTGAAAAGCCAGAACCAGGGCTTTTTCAATGGGCCATTGCTGTTCCCTTAGACTCCACCAAAATTAATGCGGGTGACACATTATTTATTCAGGCGCAACTTTCAGTTGAAAATGGACCGGTAGATTATAGCATTTCGGTGAGGGAAGCACAATACGATACTTTGGTAGCAAATATCCTGGATGAATTTAGTTTTGAAAAAACAGTGGAAGTAGAAACGTTTTGGATAAGCCAAGCAAAGGGTCATGCAGATTACCATTTGGTATTTAATGCGGATAAACAAAAGGGGCAAATAATAGAAAAGCGGATACCCTTCCATGTTCACCCTTTGGATGGGCATTAAAAAAGGGGCATAAGCCCCCTTTTCTTTATAGATAAATTATTTTTTCACGACTCTTTGAGAAGTCGCATTCCCAAAGCAGTCTTGGGCTTTAAGTAAATAAATACCTGGCGCAAGTTGGCTAACATCTATTTTGCTTGAATTGACATTGCTAAGGTTTCCTTGATAAACCAATTTCCCTTGAGTATCCATTAAGCTAATTTTTCCTGTCCAATACCTTGGAAATTCTACCTTAAGCGAGTTTATAAATGGAATTGGATATACGGAGAAAGTTTTGTTGTTATCTGGCCTTTGTAAATTGGTAAATTGACAATTAACTTTATAGACTCTATCTTCGATGGACTCGCCGGATTGGATATCTTGGATTTGGTTAGTTATAACCCACTCACAATTTTCTTGCAACCAACTATTACCCATAGTTTCAAAAGTTTCGTTTTGCTTACCATAATAATTCAGACCTTTATATTCTAAATTATCAAGATTAATAGTCCCATATACAAAATCACTTTGTTTAGGATTTTGACCAAAATTTGTTCGACTACCTACAATGGGAGCCTTGTTGGAAAATTGTCCAAACTTCGGTAACCAAATATTCAAGTATTCATTTGTAGGAAACTTATTAGCCCTACTCTGAATATTATTGCCGTGTTTATCATACTTATTTATAAGATCTCTATAGCTAATCTCCCTTTTGATTTGTCCATTCAAGACATACGCAGAATCCACTATTTGAAGCCGATTGGTTATAACGCCATTTTCACTAAAGCAAACGGAGTTTAGAGCGTCATTATTTATTATTTCGGGTCTTTCATTTACTATACCAGGTTGATTTTCTGGTGTTGTGGTTTTCCACAGAACTTTTAACTCAGTATCTAGTACCGCTAGTTCTCGCCCGAATAGGTATATAATGCTGTCTTTAGAAAAGATTTCTCCGGCATAATCAAGGGTGTTTTCAATTAAAATTTCCTCCGTTTTAATATGAACGAAATTTTCATTTAAGATCACTACCCATAACTTGTGATTGAAATTAACCTTGTCCAAATGACGAAAGGTTAAATACAAATTTTTGTCTTGTGGGTTGAAAAAAGCTCCTCTTAAGCCATATGAAAGAGTGTCAGGAAGTTTTAAGTCTAGGGATGTACTACTAACTTGCTCTAATTGTGAGTTATAAGTATCTACAATGTAACTGCTGTTCTGTTTCGTGTAATGAATCACTCCAATATTCTTTGAAATGCCAAAACTTTTAATTGCGTGAAATGGAATGATTAGTGTTTTAGCAATTTGAAAATTAGGGTCGAGTGAAAAAATCCTAGTCGAATCTGATCCCAAGACTTTTTCTTCAAAGAAATAACCATTGATCGATGAATAGGTGCTAATGGAACCGGTTAAGTCATCATTAAATGGGTTATAGGTTTTCAAATTCTGACCATGCAGAGTAATTGTTATCAGCGTTAAAATCAGGATCTGTAGCCTCATATCTTAGTCGGTGGAATTTCTGGGTTTAAAATTGGATAAAAAATGTCTCTGGGCATATTCGCATGGTACAGCATGGAACTTGCTAAAAAATACCCGGTTTTACCATGATGAGGATCCTCCTGATCGTCTACATCAATTTCACGGGAATCATAGACAATCACACCGGCATAATTTGTGAAATTCTTTTTATAGGTAACCTTATCTAGGGTATAGTTTGGTCTTTCATCTTCCCACAATTGAAGTATATCCCTGCAAATAGATTCTTGTGCCATGGGGGTCCAAATTGTATACTCACTTAATGTGTAAGGTAAATATGGTCTGGCACCTGTATACCAAGGATTATAAAAATCTATGGTGTTTTTATTAGAAATTGCTCTTCCAAATTGAGCGGCTGTAAAATCTGCAATGCTGTAATTATTAGGCAGGAAATGTTGGGTTTGCCAGTCATAATAAACCGTGTAATCATAAATAGGAGGACAAATTCTACAAACATCATCTACTTTTTTGCGTGTATCTATCCAATTCCGTTTATGTTTAAAATTACAAAGGTGTTCATCTGGTAGGTCGGGGTCTAAATCCTCTACCCTATAGGTGTATATGTAGGACATAATTAACTGCCTATATGGGTATACATTAAGTTCATTTTTCCGATTATTTTTTTCCGGTGGGTGATTTGTGTAGAACATGTTATCATGCTCTGGACGCACGATGTCGATAGTTATAAGGGCTTCTCCATGTTGATTAGCAATATTTTGCGCCGAATTTAATTGGGATTCGAGCCATCGCATTTTTTCTTTTTCAGTAACCTGATGGTTGGAATCTAGATATATGTAATATAAATCTTTATGGACTCTAACGACTCCGTTTGGAATATTTTTTGATATGGTAAGTCCCAGATTAGCAATTTGCTCTACCTCAATTATAGAATGATCTATATGGCTCTGGTTAGAATTTCCATTTTTTTTATGAAATCCAGATTCCGAAAGTCGAAGTAGTTTTTCATTTAAGTCTTTCAGATCAGTAGATAAATGCTGCTCTGAGGAAGTTGTAGTTTCCGAAATTTCAGGTTTCAAGGTTGGCTTTTCACAAGACATGGAAACCACAGCGAAAACCATGAGAGTGAACTTAAGATACTTGCTTATTGCCTTGGACAAAAAAATGGGGGGGGGAGACTAATGTTTTCATATAGTTTATTTTATCAGTGAATTTTTCAAACTCTGGAAAATAAACCAAATGAACTGTGATAAAATATTGGAATTCTATTTTACTTTATTCTTCCCCTACTCATTAATTTCAATAAATCTCTGAACGTCTTTTAAGGTACCAAATACAACTATTGTGTCGTTTTCTTTAACTATCGTTTCAGATCGGGGAACTCCAATAATGTGCTGCTCGCAAATTTCTTGGTCCTTCTGCTGAATTCTGGTCTCGCGTTTTATGGTAATAAGGGTTAGGCTGTATTTATTTCTCAGCCCTATTTCCTCTATGGTTTTGTTAATGATAGAAGAAGGAGCTTTGATTTCCGCAATTTCGTAGTTGTCGGGTAACTCTAAGAAGGATAGTACGCTCGGGTTAATCAAGCGTTCGGTTACCAATGCCGCTACCTCATCTTCGGGTGTTAAAATTTCTTCTACTCCAATTTTCTCCAAAATGAGCTTTTGGCTGGCAGAACCAGATCTCGCAATCACTCTTGGCACTTGTAGCTCCAAAAGGTTTAGGGCAGTTAATATTACCGCTTGGAAATTTTCTCCAATGGCAATAATGGCGGCATCTACATCTTGTATGTTTTGCGACTCCAATGCCCTGATGTCGGTGCTATCTAAGGTAACCGCCAGGGAAACATCGTCCTTTAAGGCATCTATTTTTTCCTTGTCTGAGTCAATGGCATAAACCTCAGCTCCCTTAGCAGCTAGCTTTCGGCCTATCGTAGCTCCATATCTTCCCACGCCTATTACGGCAAACCTTCTTCCCCTTTTCATATTTTACTTAGTGCGTTGTCTAAATCTTTTAATAAGTCCTCGGCATCTTCAACTCCAACTGAAAGTCGAATTAATGAGTCTACAATTCCGGTTTTTAACCGCTCTTCTTTCGGCAATGCGGCATGCGACATAGTGGCTGGATGGCTGGATAAGGATTCTACGCCGCCCAGCGATTCTGCCAAACAGAAAAGCTTGCAGTTATTTAATATTGTTTTGGCATCTTCCATACGATCTCCCACCAAACTAAAGGATAGCATCCCACCAAAATCGCGCATTTGTTTTTTGGCAACTTCATGATTTGGGTGATCCGGGAGTCCGGGCCAATTTACTTTTTCTACTTTGGGATGGGCATTTAAATATTCTGCAATGGCTTTAGCATTTATACAATGCTGACGCATTCTGAGGTGGAGGGTTTTTATACCTCTTAGCACTAAAAAGCAATCCTGAGGCCCGGGAACAGCGCCCGTTGTAGTTCTTAATCGCTGAATTTCTTCGGCAATTTCCTCGGAGTTGGTTATCAAGGCTCCCATAATAACATCAGAGTGTCCTGCCAAATATTTGGTAACCGAATGCATAACGATATCCGCTCCCAAATCCAGCGGGTTTTGTAAATAAGGGGAGGCAAAAGTGTTGTCTACCGCCACCATTATTCCGTGCTTTTTAGCTAAGCTGCAAATGGCCTGTAGGTCAATAATTTGAAGCAAAGGATTGGTTGGTGTTTCCAACCACAATAACCTGGTGTTAGCATTTATACGTTGTGCAATGGAATCTAATTCTACCATAGGATCAAAATGAAATTTAATCCCAAGGGGTTCGTATACGGTTTTAAATATTCTATACGATCCACCGTAGAGTCCATTTATAGCAATTACCTCGTCTCCTGGTTTTAACATGCGCATTACCAAGTCGGTGGCCGCCATTCCACTGCCTAAACAAGAGGCGTATTTCCCATTTTCTACTGTAGCCAAACTTTTTTCCAAAGCCGTGCGGGTAGGGTTTTGTATTCTGGAATACTGGTAGCCTTTATGACTACCAATTTCCTCTTGCACGTAAGTTGAGGTTTGGTAAATGGGTGTCATGATAGCTCCCGTTGTTGGATCAGGGTCCACGCCACTATGTATTGCTTTGGTGCCAAATTTGTATGTGCTCATGTGCTTATAAAAATGAGTTTTCACTCCCAATCAAGAGGTTTTAGCAAACCACCTGGGGAGTATAATTGCCCCTAAAAACAAATAGGGATAATAGGTGAAAATCCTCCATAAAAAGGCCATTAGTGCAGCTAGACCCAGGGGAGAAAATTCTGCCAAAAAGCCCGAAAATGCTAGTTCTGCTACTCCGCTACCACCGGGCGTTGGCGAAATAAGCATGATAACCCACATAACCAATTGCCTACCGTAAACCAGCAAATGGTTCCCTACGGGTGTGAATGCCAGTAATAAGAAGTTAACCACCCAATATCTTGCGGTCCACGATAAAAAAGTGGCCAAAAAGGCTTTGATCCAAAAAACAGGCTTTTCGTCTTTAAGGATATTGGAAGTATTCATGATGTCGTTTCCAATCTGAATAATCTTATACCTCCATTTTCTTAAAAAGCGCAGATTAAAAATTCGGAGCAACCAATATTTTAAGGCTCTTGGCGCAATGAATATTCCAATTAAAATACCCAGGGTAAGGCAAATGATAAACCCGTATCCTACCCAGAAAATACCTTCCGTTCCAAAGGTTATTCCCAAAATTTCTTTTTGCAGTTCAACTGGAAATAGCTGCGAGGTTCCAATAAGGAGAATAATTACTGGCACCATTATAATGTAGAAAAGTTCATCGAGCAAAGCGGTGGTCATTACAATAGATGTAGACCGCCCTACCGAAATACCTTCTCTATTTAGGATGTAAATAGCCACTCCAGATCCTCCCACAACCGAAGGAGTGATAGCTGAGGCAAATTCCCACAGCATTATACTATCGAAACAGTTGCGCCACGATATGTCACCATGCGATAAGATGCGCAGGCGATACATGTAGCCAAAATCCCGACAAACCACCATTAATAGCGCTACCAATAACCATAGTACCGATTGATAATTGAAGGTGGTGTTGCTAAGTATTTCTTGGTTGGTTGCCAATTTATGCGTGGCTACCTCCTCGGGAAGGGCCAACCTAAAATCTTCAAAATCATGGGAGTCGACCAAACCATTATCGTTGCCATCTACCCATATATAACTACCCAAATTATCGGGTACAAAGGTGGGCTCGTTAAAGCTTTGGTATAGCATCCAACCTGCGGCAAGCAGACCAATAATTAAGGGAATTATGATCCTCTTTAGGCTTAATTTTTTTCTAATGTCTGCTTCTTGCTTATCCATGCAAATGCCAAGGAGGCTAAATTACTACTTTTGGGGTGGAACTATAATGCTTTCTATGCGAATTGTATACCATTTAGGCACATGCAGCACTTGTGCGAAAATTATAAAAGAACTCAACTTATCCAAGGATTTTCGGCAACGAGAAATTAAAACGGAATCCATCTCCGAGCAAGAGCTAGAGCAAATGGCTAAGTTGGCAGGATCTTACGAGGCCCTTTTTAGCCGTAGAGCTATGAAATATAAGTCTATGGGACTTAAGGATAAGCAACTTGGTGAGCAAGATTACAAGCAATTGATTTTAGACGAATACACTTTTCTAAAGCGCCCCGTCTTTATAATCGATAATGAGATATTTATTGGAAATGCCAAGAAAACAGTCGAGGCTGTTGCCGAAAAGCTAGCGAATGAGCAGTAGGCAATTATCCATATTGGGGTTATTTGTAGTTAACCTTATTTACGGGGCTAATTACATTATCGCTAAAGGCCTTATGCCCGATGTGGTTGGGCCATCGGGGTTCATCGTTATACGCGTAGGGGTTTCGGTTATCCTGTTCTGGTTGCTTAATCTCATCCTAAAGCAAGGATTTATTGATAAAAAAGACGTTCCGCGAGCTATAGTTTGCGGATTTTTCGGGGTGGCGGCCAATCAATTGTTGTTTTTCAATGGCTTAAGTCTTACTTCCCCCATTAATGCCTCTATTCTCATGACCTCCGGGCCATTTTTGGTTCTTTTGTTGGCGGCCATAATTTTAAAAGAAAAGCTAATACCTAGAAGGGTTCTGGGAATTGTGATGGGGGCTACGGGAGCCATCCTGCTCATTTTGGCAAAAGACTCGGGAAAAAATATTGTTTCATCTGTCCTGGGAGATAGCTTGGTATTTATTAATGCCGCTTCTTATGCCACCTACTTGGTATTGGTTACTCCACTTATGAAAAAGTATGGGGCATTAAAGGTTATAGGACATGTGTTCTTATTCGGATTGGTTTTTGTGTTGCCCGTTGGGTGGAACCAGTTTATGGAAATTAATTGGGTGGCACTAACCGCAAATCAATGGTGGGCCTTGGTGTATGTGGTAATAGCCACCACTTTTATCGTGTATTTAATAAACGCAGCATCGTTAAAACATGTAAGCCCAACCGTTACAGGTAGCTTTATTTACATGCAACCATTTTTTGCCACGGCTATCGCGTATTTTGCCGCCTATATGGGTTGGGTGGAAGACTATACCGATCTCACCCTTGAAAAAATGCTGTACGCGCTATTAATCTTCGCGGGAGTGTTTATGGTAACCATTAAATCCAAACGAAAACCGGCACTTAAATAATTACCTTTGCCGGCAAAGCAAAACGCGCTTTCTATGTTACAATCAATGACGGGCTTTGGGAAAGCTTCAGGTTTTTTTGGCGACAAGAAAATTAGGGTGGAACTAAGGTCTCTAAACAGCAAAAACTTCGATTTTCATTCTAAGATTCCCTCTCTTTATAAGGAAAAGGAAATAGAGTTAAGAAACATTGTTTCCGAGCAGCTCAATAGAGGTAAGGTGGAATGTTTTATAGTTATTGAAGAAAGCCAGAAAACCGACGCCAGAGTTGAGCTTAATACGGCTGTTTTAGCTGGTTATTACAAGCAACTGCAGGAATTGGGAGCTGATCTAAAAGACGGAACAACCGCTCTTTTACCCCATTTGTTGTCATTACCAGATGCTTTTAAATCTAAGCAAAACGAACTAAGCGGCGAAGAGTGGAAGGTAGTTTTAGAGCTTGTTGCCGATGCCTGTAAACACTTGCAAGAATTTAGGGGGCAAGAGGGAGCAGCGCTCCAAAATGATTTCCTTAAGCGCTTAAGCGATATCCGAACCAATGCAAAGCTGGTTAAAGAGCGCCTACCAGAGCGCAAAGAGAAGGTGATAAGCAAATTGCGCGATGCCATAAATACACTTCAAACTGGGGTGGATGAAAATAGGTTTGAGCAAGAGCTAATTTATTACCTAGAGAAGTTGGATATCAGCGAGGAAGAGGTTCGATTAGAAAATCATTTAAGCTATTTCGAGGCGACCATGCAAGAGGAAGAGCATTGTGGTAGAAAGCTTGGATTTATTTGCCAAGAAATGGGACGCGAGATAAATACCATGGGTTCTAAGGCAAACGATGCCGAAATTCAAAAGCTAGTGGTATTGATGAAAGACGATCTTGAGAAGATTAAAGAACAAGTATTGAACGTGTTGTAATGGATAAGAAGTGCATCATATTTTCAGCGCCTTCGGGAGCGGGTAAAACCACTATAGTGCGCTACTTAATTGGAAGATTTTCAGAGCGCATGTCTTTCTCCATTTCGGCAACCAATAGAGAACCAAGAGCCAACGAAACGCATGGAGAGGATTACTACTTTTTGAGCACCGAGGAGTTCGAGGAAAAAATAAAGAACGACGAGTTTATTGAGTGGGAAGAGGTATATGCAGGTACCTATTATGGTACCCTTAAAGCGGAGATAGATCGCATATGGGAAGCCGGGAAATGCGTGATTTTTGATGTGGATGTAAAGGGAGGGGTAAACCTTAAAAAGTACTTTGGAGACCAGGCAAAGTCTTTCTTTGTAATGCCACCATCCGTTGATGCTCTTAGAGAGCGATTGCTGGGTAGAGGAACGGAAACCCAAGAAAAGGTTGAAATGCGTGTTGCCAAGGCTGCACAGGAGTTAGAGTTCCATAAAAAATTTGATATCGTTCTTTTAAACGATGTATTAGAACGCGCCTTAGATGAGGCTGAAGATCATGTATCTGTGTTTTTAAAATGAAAGTAGCGCTGTTTTTCGGAAGTTTTAATCCCATACACATGGGGCATTTAATGCTCGCCGATTTTGTGCGTCAAAATACCGAGGTAGATCAATTATGGTTTGTGCTTTCACCTCAAAATCCCCATAAAAAACAAGCCAATCTGCTCGACGATTACACGCGTTTAGAGATGGTTAATTTGGCTATAGAGGACGACGATAATCTTCGAGTTTCTGACATAGAATTTTCGCTTCCAAAACCTTCATACACGGCAATAACGCTCGCCTACCTAAAAGAGAAGTATCCAAGCTATTCCTTTTATCTCACTTTGGGAGAAGACAATTTAAATACTCTGCACAAGTGGCATAAAAGCGATGAAATTATAAAGCATCACCCCATTATTTATTACCCGCGACATACGGATAATCAAAAGGAAAAATCTAATGAATTTTTAGCCAAAGCGCATCTTATTCGTTGTGAGGCTCCGCGCATAGAAATTTCATCTTCCTTTATTCGAAAGCAAATTTCGGAGGGTAAAGAATGTCGATATATGTTGCCTGATAAGGTTTACTCCTTTTTAAAGGACTCTAATTTTTACCGTTAGTTAGATTGTTTTCTTGGAGTCGGAGAGCAGGCGATTGAGCTCGTTTAGCTCCGCTTCGGTAAGGTCGCGCCATTGCCCAGGATCTACATCTAACTTAATATTCATAATTCGAATGCGCTTAAGTCGGCGTACTTGATAGCCTAAATGCTCACACATTCTGCGAATCTGTCGGTTTAATCCCTGGGTTAAAACAATTCTAAATCGAGATTCACCTATTTGTTCTACTTCACACTTTCGTGTTACGGTTCCCAAAATAGGCACTCCATTGCTCATTTTCTCTACAAAATCTGGGCGAAGCGGCTGATAGGTGGATACCACGTATTCCTTTTCGTGGTTATTACGGGCGCGAAGGATTTTGTTTACAATATCACCGTCGTTGGTAAGAAGAATAAGGCCTTCACTGGGTTTGTCTAAACGTCCGATAGGGAATATCCGTTGTGGATGATTCACAAAGTCGATAATATTATCTTTTTCGCGTTTGGTGTCTGTGGTACAAACAATACCCTGCGGTTTGTTAAGGGCAATGTAAACGTGCTTATGCTGTTTCGGAGGGCTAGCAATTTGCCCATCTACCCGAACAACATCTCCAGGTTTAACCTTGGTTCCCATTTCTGGGATTTCGCCGTTTATGGTTATTCTTCCTTGTTCTATAAGCTTGTCGGCCGCTCTCCGAGAGCAAAATCCAATTTCACTTAAATATTTATTAACTCTAGTTTCAGACATGCCTAATGCAAGATCTAATTTATGGATACATTTTCTAATTGGATGAGCGAGAGCAATTCCAAGTCATTATTGAGAAAATATTTTTCTATTTCGTAAAAATGGGTGCTTTCTAGGTTTCTTGGCTTGTAATTTTCATAATCCTGAACCAAAACACCGTTTATTCTGCGGGGATTAATCGCTTTTCTAAATCGTATGCCCCCTTTTCCAGTGTAGTATTGGTAGGCAAGGTAATCTAGACTAAAATCTTGGCTATCGAAGAAATATAAAAACACATCTTCGAAATCTTCTCCACCATCTTCTTCGCTAAAGCTTACTTGAATCTTATGGTAATTTGTTCCATTGATTTCGGAGCTCCCTAACTTTTTTAATCGCACCGCTGGATCTTTCAGGAGTAAGGGGAGAAAAGCAAAATAAACTACAGAATTTACCTGATTTGCGAGCTTGTTTTGGGAGGCACTATCCAACGGAATCAGCGTATCGTTTATCCACCTTTTAAAACCGGAGTTGTTTAAACGGTCAAGTAAATAGTTTCCAGAACTATCTCTAGAGAGTCTCTGGTATTGGTAAACTCCTCCTGTTCGGGTGATGGTAAAATCCTTTTTTCTAAAGGTAAAAGATTGCCTTCCCTCAACTAGGCTATCGCAGCCTGTAAATTGATAGGATTTTGAAATGATGTCCTCTGCGCTTAACGCCTTCGATGTATTGGGTGCATCACAGGAGATTACAGCAATAGCAAGTATAAATATGTTTAAGAATCTATGCAGCATAAAGGCTATTTACAAGAGGTAAAGATAGATACAGCTAAAATGGAATGCAGAACCTAAGAGCACAAAAAAGTGAAAAATGGCGTGATTATAGGGGAGTTTCCTAATACTATACAGCACTGCTCCGAGCGTATAGGCTAATCCCCCAGCACCCAAAGTGTATAGGGCACCATTAGAAAGAGATTCCATTAAATCCGAAAAGCGAAACACCACCAGCCATCCCATGGCAACATATAGCAGGGTGGAGAGGAGGTTGAATCGACCGGTGAAAAACAGTTTTAATACCACCCCAACCAGTGCAATGGACCACACAATAATCAATAAAGAAATACCTCCTTTTTCCATTAGGGGTATAAGACAAAATGGGGTGTACGTACCAGCGATTAGTAGGTAAATTGCGGCGTGGTCAACGATATTTAATACCCGCCTCCGCCGGTCGGTTTTGGCACTATGGTATAGGGTAGACGCTAGGTAGAGCAGCAACATGCTAATGCTGTAAATGACCACCGACGCCAGCTGAATACTAGGTTTGGTTTGAGCTTTTGCGATGAGTAAAAAGCAAGCTACCAAACTCAATAAAGCTCCTAGTGCGTGGCTCCAGATATTGAGTTGTTCCTCCCTTTTATCATACCAGGTAAGAACTTTCTTTTGTCGCACGGTTTATGATATTTTCTCGTGAAGTTCAGTTGGTACTGAAACCACTTTTTTCTCTTGGTAATTAAAACAAACCATCCCAGTTTTAGCCTCGGCAACCAGTCGGTTTTCGCAAGTAACTCGGTATAGGATGTCAAAGGAAACTCGCGTAATATCCGCAATGGCCATTTCTACGGTGAGTAATTCATTTAGAAAGGCCTCGGATTTAAAATTGATGGCAACATCTCCCATTATGAGAGACGTTCCAAAAAAGTCTATTTCTGAATTTGCCCCAAGTTGGGGGATCAAATCTAATCTAGCTTGATGCAATAAACCCAAAAGTCTATCATTGGCAAGGTGATCGCCATAATTAAGATCGCCAACCCTAACTTTTAGTTGGGTGGAAAAGGGTAGGGTTTCAGGTAAATTGAGCTTTAATCGCATGGATTAGGCTAACGCCTTTTCTACAATCCCCTCGAAAACCGCAAGACCGTCTTTGCTTCCTAAAATATTAGAAGCAGAGCGCTCTGGGTGAGGCATCATTCCAAAAACATTTTTGGTTTTATTAGTGATACCTGCAATGTTCTTAACCGATCCGTTAGGGTTAACAGCTTCGGTAATTTTACCGTCTCGGTCACAGTATTTGAAGGTAATTTGATCGTTGTCCTCAAGCGATTTAATTACGTCGTCAGAAGCATAAAATCTTCCTTCTCCGTGGGCGATAGGAGCTAAAATGCTTTCCTTGCTTGTAGCTTTCGCACTTACGATGCAAGATTTGCTTATGGCTTTTATGTAAACGTTATCGCAGATAAAGCGATTGCTATTGTTGTGAAGAAGTGCTCCTTCTAATAATCCACTCTCACATAAAATTTGGAAACCGTTGCAAATTCCAAACACGTATCCACCGTCATTAGCATGCTTAATTACCTCGGTCATGATGGGAGAAAACTTAGCAATAGATCCCGATCTAAGGTAATCTCCATAAGAGAAACCTCCTGGTAAAAGAATAAAATCACATCCCTTTAGGTCGTGATCTTTGTGCCATAGTGGAACCACTCTTTGGCCAAGGATTTCACCAAAAGTGTAAAGTAAATCTTGATCGCAATTCGATCCCGGAAAAGTAACAACTCCAAATTTCATGGTACAAAGGTAATATTAAGCGCCAAGTTTTTAGGCAATTAAGTATGCGTAATTGTGAATTAATAGCGCAATGGTAATAATTAGGTGGGCTAACACCACCGGTTTCCAAGTTGCGTGGTATAAAAAGGTGGATATGAGGAAGGCCAAAATAGGTGCTAACATTACAAAAAACAACCCGCCGTTTACAGGCGTTGCAAACACGCACCAGGCCGAAAGTATCCAAACCAAACTCGATAAGCCAACAATTCGCTTTTGGTTGCGGACTTCAACGGTGTTTTTTTCTAAGGATTTGAAATAGAAAAACAGCCCAATGATGAGAGAAAGGAGCACGTAGATAATGTTGTACAGCGCTACTTTATTTTTAAAGAAAACCACTAAATCTGGTGCTTGCCAGGAAAAGGCGAAGTTAAAATCGAGCTCGAATAGAAAGTAGATGGCTCTGGCAAAGGCCCAAGGAAAAATAAATCCCAATAACCAGGAGAAAAAAGACTTTACATTAAAAAGTCCTGAAATAATGGTAGCCAATAAAACTACTGGAAGGGTAAATATGGCGGGCCAATAAAATAAACTGGCAAGTCCTAAGAAAAAAGAAGCTTCAAATGTATGGTGGTTCCCCCCCTTACCAGTAGCCAGATAAAGCATTTTATTAATGCACAATAGAAATAGGGCATTACTAACCAAAAGGCTGTTGAGGTATAGGTTGGAGGGAAATAAAGCCAATGCCAACCCAAAAAAGGTAAAGGGTAAAAAAGTTTTGGGCTTAAAAATATTGTGAACATTTAGCAGGTACATCATCAAATAGGCAGTCCCCAGAGATACGAGCAGCCCAAAGCTTAATCCCCACGCTTTTGATTTTACGTAAAACGCTAGCAATGAGGGGAATGCGTTATCTGAAATGTCAGTTGGAATGAATCCTGCCGCAATAAAAAACAACAAAACTAAGCCCGCTGAGAACAGAATATATGCCGGATGAAGCTTTTTAAATGCGGAATAAGCCATTTAATTTGATTCTAATTCTTGAGTTCTGCTAAATTTGCCAAAAAATTGAGACGATGAAACTTCAGGATATCTTAGAGTCGATTGGGGATTTTTTAGTTTGGACTTTCGAAACTTTTGTTGAGCCAGCTGGCAACATTCCAAACAACCTGTTTATTATCCTTGGATTTATAGGATTTGGTGTTTGGATGAAAATGCAAGCCGACTACAACAAAAAGGCAAAAGAAAATCCGCAGCAGCTTAAATAAGATCCTGCCCAATATCTTTTCGGTAGTAAATACCGTCGAAACAAACTTTGTTTAAAGCCTTGTAACTTCCTTGCAGGGCTTTTTCCATATCCGCCCCTAGGCTGGTAAAGGCCAATACTCTACCTCCATTGGTAAGTACGTCTTCCCCATCGAGTTTTGTTCCAGCATGGAATACTAAAAGCTCTTCGGATTTGTCTTTGTTAGAAGCTTCTTCTAGTCCAACTATCTTTTTACCTTTTTCATAGGCTTCAGGATATCCTCCTGAAACGGCGATTACCGTTGTAGCCGTTCTTGGATCTACCGCTAAATCTGCCTCAGATAAGGTTCCATCAAATACCGAGTCGAACATTACTAAAAGATCCGATTGGATTCTTGGGATAACCACCTCCGTCTCTGGATCACCCATTCTACAGTTGTATTCTATTACATATGGATCTCCATTTACGTTCATCAATCCGATGAAGATAAATCCACAGTACTCAATATCTTCTTTTTGTAGGCCTTTGATGGTAGGAATAACAATATTGTTTTCCACCTTTTCCATAAAGACTCTATCGGCAAATTTTACTGGAGATACGGCACCCATTCCACCAGTATTAAGTCCGGTGTCGCCTTCTCCTATTCGTTTGTAATCTTTTGCTTCGGGAAGAATTCGGTAATTTTTTCCGTCCGTTAAAACAAAAACACTCAGCTCAATTCCCGATAAAAATTCTTCAATAACCACCTTGGCAGATGCTTCTCCGAATTTTTTATCCTCAAGCATTTCTTTTAATGCCGCTTTGGCTTCTTCTTTACTATCGAGAATAAGCACCCCTTTTCCAGCAGCTAAACCATCTGCTTTAAGAACATAAGGAGCTTTTAACTGGTCTAAAAACTTGTATGCTGCCAATAATTCCGACTCCCCAAAAGTTTGGTAAGCAGCCGTAGGGATATTGTGGCGCTTCATAAAAGCTTTAGAAAAATCCTTAGAACCCTCTAAGATGGCTCCCGCTTTTTTGGGGCCCAAAATATTAACGTGGCTCAAATCTTTATCCGCCGCAAAAAAGTCGCTAATACCAGCCACTAAAGGAGCTTCAGGACCCACCACTACAAGAGAAATGTTATGGTCTAGAACCGCTTTTTTAACCGCTTGGAAATCGGTTTCTTTAATATTTAAATTGGTTGCAATCTGGGCTGTACCAGCATTTCCTGGTGCAACATATAATTGATCTAAAAGTGAGCTCTGGGCAATTTTATGAGCGATGGTATGCTCTCTACCACCCGAACCTAACACCAGTACATTCATATCGTTGAAAAAACTTTTTGCAAAAAAAATAATTCTATTCGGAATAAGCCCGAAAACAAAAAAATCCACCTCGATTTGAAGTGGATTTTCTAATAATTTATATCCAGCGTTTACGCTTTAACGCGCTTAATACTACATCCTTTAGCTGGGCTAGTTGGAGTAGACACCTTTTTACCTGCAGCCATTTCTTTGATCGCATCTGCGCAATAGCTTTGCTTAACGTCTTTTGCAGATTTGTAATTATCGTCAATTGCTCCTTCGTAAACCAACTCTAAGTTCTTGTTAAATAAGAATACATGAGGAGTAGTTTTTGCTCCAAAAGCATCGGCTAGGTTGTGGTTGTCATCTATTAAATAAGGCATGGTATAACCAAGCTTTCTTGCGTGAGCAATCATGGCATCTGGCGCATCATCTCCTGCTCTTTTAGCTTCGTTGCTGTTTACCAATACCATTCCAACATTATTAGATTTTGCCAATTCATGTAGGTCGTTATATCTATCCTCCCAAGCCACAACGAACGGACAAGTGTTACAGCTAAATACAACCAATAAGCCATTTTCCTGGTTAAGAGATGCTAGTGTTTCACTTCGCTCAGAATCTGGGTAGGTAAGCGGATGTTCACTCAAAGGAGCTTTGCTACCAATAGCAATGGTCTCAATATTGAGAGGCCCCTTTAACGCAAATCCAGCGATTATTGTGGCAGTTAAGATGATTACAGCAATGAGTATTTTTTTCATGATCTTGGTATTTACCAACTGAAAAGTACTGATTATTCTCGGCTACTTGACGTTAAAATAGACTAATAATGCAGCATCCTAACTTTCCTATAATGGGATATTTCCGTGTTTCTTTTTAGGTAATTCCGCCACCTTATTTTTAAGCATATCAAAAGCGCGAATTAATTTTTCGCGGGTCTGATGTGGCTTAATTACTTCATCGATGTAACCACGAGCTGCCGCGTTGTATGGATGGGCAAATAATTCAGCGTACTCCGCTTCTTTTTCTTGCCATTTTTCCGTTGGGTTGTCGGCGGATTTAATTTCCTTTTTAAAGATAATTTCCGCTGCTCCCTTGGCTCCCATAACCGCAATCTCTGCACTAGGCCAAGCAAAATTCATGTCGGCACCAATGTGCTTGGAGTTCATTACATCGTAGGCTCCACCGTATGCTTTTCTGGTAATTACCGTAATTCTTGGTACGGTAGCTTCACAGAAAGCATAAAGCAACTTAGCACCATTGGTAATAATTGCATTCCACTCCTGATCTGTTCCTGGTAAAAATCCTGGTACATCTTCGAAAACTAGTAGTGGAATATTGAAAGAGTCGCAGAAGCGAACAAAGCGAGCTGCCTTGTTACTTGCATTAATATCTAATACACCTGCTAAGTACGCCGGTTGGTTGGCAACAATTCCTATACTTTTTCCTCCTAGGCGACCGAATCCAACTACAATGTTAGCAGCGAAATCTTCGTGTACCTCAAAGAAACTATTGTCATCAATGGTTTGATTGATGACATCTCGGATATCGTAGGGTTGGTTAGGCGATTCAGGAATAATTTCATCCAGCTTTGGTCGCATTTCATTTCCTGGAGTGTAGTCCAATGCCGGTGGCTGTTCCTCACAGTTCTGAGGAATGTAGCTCAAAGTTTTTCTCAATCGTTGGATGCAATCGAGTTCGTTTTGGCAAGCAAAGTGCGTAACACCTGATTTGGATGCATGGGTCTGGGCTCCACCCAGTTCCTCAGAAGTTACCTCCTCATGGGTTACCGTTTTAACTACGTTTGGACCAGTAACAAACATGTACGAAGTTCCATCCACCATGTAGATGAAATCGGTAAGGGCAGGGCTATAAACGGCTCCCCCGGCGCAAGGTCCCATAATGGCGGAAAGTTGAGGGATAACCCCACTTGCTATGGTGTTGCGATAAAAGATGTCGGCATATCCACCAAGAGAAACAACCCCCTCTTGAATACGCGCTCCTCCCGAATCATTTAACCCGATAACCGGAGCACCATTTTTAAGAGCAAGGTCCATGATTTTGCAGATTTTTTCTGCGTGGGCCTCAGCTAAAGATCCTCCCAAAACGGTAAAATCTTGAGAGAATACATAAACTAATCTTCCCTCAATTTTACCATATCCGGTTACTACTCCGTCTCCTAAAAATTTCTGGTTGTCTAAACCGAAATTGGTAGAGCGGTGTGTTACAAGTTGTCCGATCTCTTCGAAGCTACCTTCGTCGAGTAAAAAGTGTATACGCTCTCTAGCGGTTAATTTTCCTTTGTCGTGTTGTGCCTTTATTCTTTTTTCTCCTCCACCTAATTTGGCCTCGGAGATCATGCTATCTAGCCTATCGAATTTATTCTGCATAGAGTAAATTTTAGATCGGCTAAGTTAGAAAATGCGGCGTACTGAAAGCGTACAGATTGGTTAAAAACCTAGAATCTGAATTCCCACGGCAAATGGCTGCAATGTAGCCTGTGTTGCACCGTCTTCGAATAAAGGGGTTAAAGCGTAGGTTGCAAATAGGGTGAAAGAGCTAAAACCTACGCGCACCGTTGCGTCGAATAGGATAGGAGACAGGTTAAAGTCGTCTCTGGTTTTATCCTTTTGGAAATTTCCGTTCAGCCTGTATTTCTGTTTGTAAACAGCTCCAATTCGTAAGTTGGTAATAAGACCGGCAGAAATATGAAAGTTTCTATCCAAATCTCTGCTAGTGTTAAAGCTAAAAAGCGTTGGAATTTGGATATAAGTACTTCTTAATTTGTTCTTGTGAGGGTTTAATTTACTAGTAGGTACCAATTGTGTGGTATCTCTGGTTACCGAAATATCATAAAAATCGGTTGGGGTGAAAGAGCGGTAATTTAATCCTAAACCAACCATGAAATATTGGTTTCCGGTAATGTTAAATTCTTTTTTGGCCAGGTTAAGTGCCCAATAGAGTGATTTTCCAGGTTCCGTTTGCCATTCGGTAGCTCCAGGTACAGACGTGTTACCTCCAGAAGCCATGAAATTAATTCCAAGGTCTATTCCGGTAAAAAAGCTGGTTCTCTTTTTTCTGCCTTTTGAGGTTTGACCAATTAAAATATCTCCTTCTACCGTTTCGCGGAAATAGGCTTCTTCTCTTACCGGTTCCTTATCTCTAATGTAAATGACCTGAGTGCGCTCACCAATTTGGATTAAGGTAGTATCTACTTTGTTGTCGTTTTTGCCTTGTGCTTGGGTAAGGGGCCCTATGAAACAGGCGACAATAAATAATGCGTAAATCTTTTTCATAGCAATTGAGTTTTGTATTGCTTTACCAAATCCGTGCCAAATCAGTCTGTTATAGTCCTATCAATGGTTACAAAGGGGAGCTCCATAACAAATCTGTAACTTCCATCTGGTCTTCTTTCGTAAATAACTTTTTTACCGCCAATTCCATCCAGCACTTCCAATACGGTATTTCTAAATCTCTTGTTAGACGTTGGTTCTACAATAATTTGTTGTATTGTTTTTTTGTCGCCAAGAATTTGCACTTCAGGCAGGGAAATGGAATCCGAAACGGAATTGGGTAGAGGGTCTTCCACCACAATTATGGGTTTCGGGGGAAGGGTAGTAATTTTTTCTTTTACCACTGGTCGGGTTGCACGACGTGGTGTAGCAGTGCTTTGTTTTTTTACTGGTTTTGGAGTGGGCTTACTTACGTTGGTATTTTTTTTTTCAGCCGTTTTTGCTTTTATGGCCTCCACCTCTTTTTTGGAGTCTTTTAAAACCATGGTAGCGTAATTATCGTCCAAACGCAATCCTGGTTCTTGGTCTACCTCCTGAGTAAGATTGATGAAAAAGGCATTTCTGCGTTCCATTTCCATAATCTGTTTTAACTCCACCAATTTATAATCTACGGGTTGTGTAGTTCGAGATTTATAGCTCGCTGGAACATTCGGATTTTTGCTCTGGATTCCATTAGCAAAACTTTGAATCTCTGGGAAAAAAGCAACCAGGGTCGCCAGAAACATTACAACAAGTATGGCGATTAAAACTTTGGCTGGCTTTATTCTTCTCTTCTTAGTCTTTTTAACCCAATGCTTTTTCGGCTTTTCAGTAGCGGTTAATTCTTCAGGTGTGGGAGCTTGTTTTGCCTGGTTTAAAGGCTTGGCTCTTTGGGCAGATCTTCTTTTCTCTTCTTGATCACCGGGAACAAAAACAGGAGTGGGAGCTTTGCCTTCTTTTTCCAGTCGTTGCATCCTTTGGCCATACAACTCCATTCTATCGGGGTATTGTATGGTTTTTAAGGGTTTAACATCCGGAAGAGGTTCCTGAAGATGGTAATTTAGATCGCGATTTTCTCTCAAGAAATGCTCTACCTGCATGCGTTGCTCGGCATTGAGTCTTCCTTCTTGGAAATCGAGGATATAGGCTTCGATATTTTCTCTGGAGATCATCATACCGAGAACCTGTTTTTTACGATGTAACTTTTAAGTGCTTTACGCGAGCGATACATAAGCGACTTCACCTGAATTATATCCATTTCGGTGATCATGGATATTTCCTCGTAGCTAAATCCTTCGTAATCGCGAAGCATTAGAATGGCCTTTTGTTTGGCGGGTAAATTTCCCAAACCCTTATCTACAAGATAGGTCAATGAATTCCCATCGGGTGGGGTGGAGGTATTTACCGCAGAGGAGTTAGATTCTCCAACCCGTTTTAACACCAATTGGCTGTAGCAGGTTTTAAACAAGGTTTTTTTAACCTCTTTGGGAGCCAAGCCTTCCTTGATACTCCATAAATGGGCAAAAGCAGCTTTAACCACGTTTGATGCCATTTCTCGGTTCCCACATAATTTTAATGCGAACCGGTAAGCCTTGTCGGCATATGCATCTACACACTGATTATACTCTGCTAAAACCATAAAAGGCCCAAAAGTTTGGGATGAATATATAGAATAAAGAAACCGCCCAAAGTTGTGGGCGGTTTACTTTTCAAAATTTAAGTGTTAATCTAGTTTAAGTACGGTAAGGAAGGCTTCTTGTGGAATCTCTACTCGTCCCACCTGGCGCATACGCTTTTTACCTTCTTTCTGTTTTTCTAACAGCTTTCTTTTACGAGAAATATCCCCACCATAACACTTGGCAGTTACATCTTTTCTCAAGGCCTTAACCGTTTCGCGAGCAATGATTTTTGCTCCAATGGAAGCCTGGATAGCAATTTCGAATTGCTGTCTAGGAATAAGTTCGCGCAGCTTGGTGCAAATTTTCTTTCCTAATTCAAAAGCACGATCGCGGTGAATCAATGCCGATAGCGCATCTACTTGATCACCATTTAATAGCATATCCATCTTTATAAGGTCGGATTTTTTGTATCCGATTGGATAGTAGTCGAAAGAAGCGTATCCCCTAGAAATTGACTTTAGCTTATCGTAAAAATCAAAAACGATTTCCGAAAGGGGCATTTCGAAAGAGAGCTCTACTCTGTCGCTGGTTAAATATACCTGGTTGGTAAGTTCTCCTCGTTTATCGATACATAGATTCATTACCGATCCAGTAAATTCAGATTTGGTAATGATTTGTGCCTTTATGTATGGTTCTTCTATGAAGTCTAATTTGTTAGGCGAAGGCATTTCCGATGGGTTATTTACCGTACGCACTTCCCCATCATTCATTGTAGCAATGTAGCTTACATTGGGTACCGTAGTTATCACGGTCATATTGTGCTCGCGCTCCAGTCTTTCTTGGATAATCTCCATGTGGAGCATTCCCAAGAATCCACAACGGAACCCGAAACCTAATGCGGCAGATGATTCGGGTTCAAAAGTTAGAGAGGCATCGTTTAGTTGGAGTTTTTCCAAGCAAAAACGCAGCTCCTCATATTCATCGGTATCTACGGGGTATATTCCGGCAAATACCATGGGTTTTACATCTTCGAAACCTTTAATGGCTGCAGAGCAAGGGTTTTCTACCAAGGTAACGGTGTCCCCTACTTTAACCTCTTTAGCTTCTTTAATTCCCGAAATGATGTACCCCACATTTCCGCAACCAATTTCCTTGGTCTCTTTCATTCCCAACCCGAGTACACCTATTTCGTCGGCATCATATGTCCTACCGGTGTTCACGAATTTCACTTTCTGACCTTTTTTAAGGGTACCATTTTTAATTCTGATGTAGGCAATAATTCCACGGAAAGAGTTAAAAACAGAATCGAAAATTAGGGCTTGTAAAGGTGCTTCAGGATCTCCTTTTGGAGCTGGGATTTTCTTAATGATGGCCGCCAATACATCTTGAACTCCCATTCCAGTTTTACCACTGGCGGGAATAATGTCTTCCTGTTCGCAACCAATCAATTCAATAATCTGGTCGCTAACTTCTTCTGGGCTTGCAGAAGGAAGATCCATTTTATTTAAAACGGGAATAATTTCTAGGTCGTGCTCTAGTGCCAGGTAAAGGTTAGAGATCGTTTGGGCCTCAATACCTTGGGTGGCATCAACAATTAAAAGAGCTCCTTCGCAGGCGGCGATGGAACGAGAAACCTCGTATGAAAAATCCACGTGGCCTGGGGTGTCGATTAAGTTTAGGGTGTAATCGGTTCCTTCGTGGTTGTACTGCATTTGGATGGCGTGACTTTTAATGGTGATACCACGCTCACGCTCCAGATCCATATCGTCTAAGGTTTGCTCCTTAAGTTCTCGATCAGAGATGGTTTTGGTCTCTTGCAACAATCGATCGGCAAGTGTACTTTTCCCGTGATCGATGTGTGCGATAATGCAGAAATTACGAATGTTTTTCATGTACTAATTTTTCCCCGCGTCTTAATCGGATTGCAAAGATACCATATATATAAACTCCCTACCTTATGAAGTGCTCCGTCTTTTATTACTTTCGCCTAAAATTTTTATCAGTTGAAGGTAATAGAGCATATCAAAGCATCGAAGGGTAAAACCCTCTTTTCCTTCGAGGTTCTACCTCCACTTAAAGGGGATAAAATCGATAACATTTTTAGTGCTATCGATCCGCTATTGGAATTCGACCCGAAGTTTATCAATGTTACGTACCATAGAGAGGAGTATGTGTACAAACAAAAAGCTAATAACCTCCTCGAGAAGTTTGCCATTAGAAAACGCCCAGGTACCGTTGGTATTTCCGTGGCCATTTTCATGAAATATAAAATAGATGTGGTTCCGCATCTTATTTGTGGAGGATTCTCAAAAGACGAAACAGAAGACGCTTTAATAGAGCTAAAATTTTTAGGAATAGATAACATTTTAGCGCTTCGAGGTGACCCAATTAAAACGGAAAGAACATTCGTTCCCACCAAAGATGGGCATCGCTATGCGGTGGATCTTATTAAGCAAATAGTGGACATGAACCGCGGGCAATTTTTGCACGATGAGGTTTATGAAAATGCGCCAACAGACTTTTGTGTAGGTTGTGCAGGATATCCAGAAAAGCACGTTGAATCCCTAAGCTTAGGTACCGATTTAAAACACCTAAAGCAAAAGGTTGATGCGGGAGCTGAGTATGTGGTAACACAATTGTTTTATGACAATAAAAAGTATTTCGATTTTGTAGATCGTTGTCGTGCGGAAGGAATTAACGTGCCTATTATTCCAGGTTTAAAACCTCTAGGAAGAAAAAGGCATTTAAGCTTTATTCCCAAAACTTTTAATGTCGATTTTCCTGATGACCTAGCCGAGCAATTGGTTAAGGCAAAAACGGATGCCGATATTGCCGCCATCGGAAACGATTGGTGCATTCAACAGTCTAAAGAATTAATAAAGGCTGGAGTTCCATGTTTGCATTTCTATACCATGGGTAACTCTCAGCAAGTGGCCAATATTGCTAAGGAGGTTTTCTAAAGCCCTTGTAGCCTGGCTACGTATTTCCCAATTATATCAAATTCAATATTTACGCGTTCGCCAACTTCAAATTGCTTGAAGTTGGTGTGCTCGTAAGTATAAGGGATGATGGTAACGGTGAAACCCAAATCGTGAACATCGAAACAGGTTAAACTAACTCCATTTATACAAACAGAGCCTTTTTCTACCATCAGTTTTTCCGGTTTATCGAAAGCGAATTCAAAAAGCCAAGAACCTTCTAAAGCCTCTATTTTTTTTACGCTTGCCGTGGTGTCCACATGTCCCTGCACGATATGTCCATCTAGCCTTCCGTTCATAATCATGCAGCGCTCTAAATTCACCAGGCTACCTTCTTTTAAATTGCCCAGATTGGTTTTTTTAAGCGTTTCATCCACTGCAGTAACGCGATAACATTCATCGGCGCTATTCAATTGATCCACCGTTAAGCACACGCCATTATGGGCTACACTTTGATCTATTTTTAACTCGTTATACAGGTTGCTCGCTATCCAAAAAGATAAATTGCTTCCAGACTTCTCTATGCTTTTAACGCGGCCAAGCGTTTCAATAATTCCAGTAAACATTAAGGGTTTCTTAGTAAGGTTATGTATCCACTTACAGTGTTTTGCACAATGCCATCCAAGCTATTTACGCTGTACTTAATCACGTAAAAATAGGTGCCATCTGCCAACTCTTGATTGCTGTTTCGGTAATTTCCATTCCAGTTAATATCCGGATCGTCGGTTTCAAAAACTAATTTCCCCCACCTATTAAAAATTTGAATGTCAACACCCGTTACAAACTTTCGCGAAAAAGGTTTGAACACGTCGTTAAATCCATCTTGGTTCGGAGTAAATACATCAGGAAGTTGGTAGGCAGGGCAATTTTCTGTACAAATGATATTAGAAGGCTCGCTCTCATTGTTGTTTTCATCGGTGGCCGTGATGTAAAAACATCCGGCAATGGAGTTTTCCCCGAGAAAAACGCCTTCATTAATTCCAACCAAGAACTCCTCTATGCGTTGGTAATCACCATCTCTAGTTTGTTTGTAATACAAGCTATATTTCTCTATGTCTCCGGCACAGCTTAGGTTGGTGTCCGCCCAGTTTAATAAAACCTCTTCCAGTTCACAATCGGCCGTAGCGGAAAGAACTGGTGGGCAAGGTGGAATGTTATCGAAAGGCATTCCGCAGGTTTCCTGCGAATAGTTTACAAAGGGTGGATTAAAAAAGCCATTAGCATATCTACCTAGGGCCTTTATTCGGTAACAATAGGTAGAGTCGTTTATTACATTTCTGTCTACATATCTGCGATTAAAGACGGTAGCCACTTCCTCAAATTGTCCTGTTTGCTTGTTCTCTCGCTCCACTCGGTATTCGTAATTCCCCCACGCTACATCTTCGAACCAAGTAAGGGTGTTGGTGTTGTCTCCAGGTTTAATGTTTAGATGTATGGTAGAGGAAACTCCCGAACTTCCCACCAAATCGCTTCCGCTATACAATTCTACCCGATAGACCAAGGTAGTGTCTCGGGTATTTATATTCTGGTGAATAAAGGATTGTTGCGTGTTGCTCAATTCGTTAGACAATGGAGTAGTAGCGATTTCATTGTTTGCATTGCCCGCTCCAGTCGCAAAGTAAATTTTGTATTGATACGGCCCGGTGTATGTATTTAGGGTATCAATATCGCGGGGATTGGCCCATCGAATGGTATCCACTCCCGAATTGAAATCGGTTACACCAACACTGGCATGCGTTATAATAGGCTTGCTAAGGTCTATTTCAGAACAAAGTTCGTTAGACACAACAGATTCTGAGCCATCGGTAAAGCAGGCTACCAGTCGGTAACAATATTCGGCATCAGCATCTATGTCTGTGTCGATGTATTGAGTTTCGGCGGCATCTACCGTTGCAATTAATTCGAAATCCAGTTCGGGTGGCATACCCGTGGTACAATGGGGGACATTGTAACTGGTGTTACCCTTTCTTCGGTAAACCTTAATTTCTTTGGCGTCCAAACAGTTAAGGTTGTAACTGTTCCAATTCAAAGTAATCTGCGTTAGCGATTGGTTTACGGAAGTCAGAACTGGTGGTGGAGCAATGACCGTAACAAAGAAACTGCTGTAATCTACCAAAGGAGTCCCTGCGTTGTCATCTTCTGCTTTAACAACTACCTGATAGGCGCTTCTCCGAACATGGGCACAGGTGGTGTTCCAAAGGAAGGAGCCATTATTGGTACCGTTCACTTGGCCAAACTCTGCTGGATCTTCAACCTCGAAGGGTAAACCAGTAGCCGATAATTCTATGTTGTCTCCATTGGGGTCTGTGGCGGTAACCGGAACTTGAATTGTTTGTCCGGCAATTACACACGTATCAATTGTGGCTATGCTGAGCTTGGGTTTAATATTATCGCAAGTTTCTACTGTAATTTGCATATCGCGCAGCACAGATCCAATCAATCTTCCTCCCCTAAATTCCTCTACCAATATGGCGATATTGTACTGTCCAGCCTGCTGGGGGGCGTCCCAAACTAGGTCTCCAGTTTGGGAGTTAATAGCGATTTGATTGTTAGGCCCAGGTGAAATTTTGTCTGGGGAAACATAATAAGGTGGTACTATTCCACCTTCCACGCGGTTAGGCACCAGACTAAAAACTAAAGAGTCACCATCTGGGTCGAAGGCTCCCGGGTTATGCTCAAAGGGTTGTCCAATGCAAGCCTGGTCTATCGGAGGGTTTAGTAATACCGCAGAGTTGTTGTGTGGCCCTTTTTGGGTGGAGGCAAAAGGGTTAATTATCAGGGTACTTTCTATGTAAAAAACTACCTGATCGCTCTGTCCATTCGGCGGTTTGAGGTTTAAAATGTTGTTGTTTCTATTGGGGTCTTCCACCGAAAGGGTGAATTTTCCAGGACCCGCGTAGGTATGGCGCCCTTTGTATCTTGAAATTCTAACGTCTTTAGAGGATAGTGTGGTTTCATCTTTTGCACTTCGTGCAAGGGTGTCGAGGCCTGTATTATCTCCCCAATCTAATAGTAGCAGTTGCCGATCTACAGGAGCGCTAATCTTGGTGTAGGTAATAATGGTTACCTCATAAGTGAAACCACTTACTCTTTTGTAGATAATCTCACCGGCTCTGTTATGGGTTCCAAATAAACTCGAAGAAATGAACAGGGCCATCAAGCCTATAAAAAAGCTTAAGGTTCGGCGCTTATTCGCTTTGTATGTCGCTTTATTTATTTTTGTTTGCACAGCTTTCAAAGTAAATCAAATATTCATCCCATATGACCAATTTTCCAGAAGCAAAACTGGTTAAACAGTTTAAAGGTACTACATCATTAGTTGTTCCTTTCCAACCTAATAACGAAAGCTTCGGCAAGTTAGGATTAAGTAAAGAAGAAATCGACTATATCAAGGAGAAACAGAAAAACAAAAGCGAATTGGTTGTATTAAACCAATGGCATCGATTTTTGTTTGTCCTTCTTGTTCCAGAAAAGCAAAAGCCCGATACCAAAGAGTGGTTCCGTAGAATGGGAGCCAAAATAGAGGCGAAATGCCAAGAGGAGCAATTAGATACGGTTGGCTTGGCCCTTCAGGACGAAACTGCCGTTTTAGCCTTAACCGAGGGGATATTGCTATCCTCTTACAGGTTCTACAAATACTTTACGGGTAGCAATAAAAAATCCACCTATTTAAAGCGTATACATGCAGAACAGGGTGTGGTTAGCGAAGTTAAGTTGGAAGAGATCTACAATTTGTCCAAGGCGGTTTGTACTGCAAGAACTTGGGTAAATGAGCCACAGAGTCATTTAAATGCTACTCAGTTTGCCAAAGAGATTAGGGAAGAAGCCGAGAAACTTGGCGTTGAGGTAGAAGTTTGGACCAAAGACAAAATAGAAAAAGAGAAAATGGGAGGATTGCTCGCAGTGAATCGCGGGTCTGAAATTCCACCTCTTTTTGTGATATTAAAGTACCAACCCAAAAAAGCAGTAAACAAAAACCCTATTGTTTTGGTGGGGAAAGGTGTAGTTTATGATACTGGAGGTTTGAGTTTAAAACCTACTGCCAATTCCATGGATATCATGAAATGCGATATGGGTGGTGCAGCTGCTATGGTAGGAACTACTTTGGCTTTGGCTGCCAATAAAGTGGATAAACATGTTATCACGCTAATACCGCTTACAGATAACCGCCCTGGTAAGGATGCTTATGCGCCTGGAGATGTTATAACCATGTATGATGGCACTACTGTAGAAGTTTTAAATACCGATGCGGAGGGAAGAATGATTATGGCCGATGCTTTGGCTTATGCGAAGCAGTTGGATCCAAAAATCACTATCGATGCAGCAACTTTAACCGGAGCAGCAGAGCGAGCCATAGGCAGTCATGCATCCATAGCCATGGGGAATGCCAAACCAAAGGAATTAAAGGCTCTGGAGGATGCAGGAAAGGAAATGTTTGATAGAGTGGTGTTATTTCCATTCTGGGATGAGTACCTAGAGGAAATGAAATCTGACATAGCCGATTTAAAAAATATTGGTGGAGGCACCGCGGGAATGATTACTGCGGGTAAATTTTTAGAGCACTTTGCGCCAAAGCCTTACATTCACATCGATATTGCGGGGCCAGCTTTTGTGAGCAGTAAAAAAGATTACACTCCAAAAGGAGGTACTGGCGCCGGGGTGAGATTGTTGTACCAATACATTAAAAACATTAGCGATTAATGCAGAGAAGAAAGGGAAATAACTCGCAAATAAGAGTTGGGATAACCAGTGGGGATCTCAATGGTATTGGAATGGAAATTGTTTTAAAGGCTCTTTCCGATCCAAGATTATTTAGCATTTGTACACCTGTATTATACGGAAACCCAAAGGCTACAACTTTCCATAAAAAGGCGCTAAAAGGGGTTGATGTACATTTTAATATTACCAAGTCTGCCGATCAAATTAATCCACGTAAGCCGAATTTGGTAGCCATTAATAATGATGAAATAAAAATCACCTTGGGTAAACCTAGTGTGGATACAGGTGCTTTTGCTTTTCAGTCGTTGGAGGCTGCCACTAAAGATCTAGCCGAGGGGCATATTGATGTTTTGGTTACGGCTCCAATTAATAAAAAATCCATCCAGGATGCGGGATTTAAATTTCCTGGTCATACCGAATATTTAATGGATTACAGCCATACCAAGGATGCGCTAATGTTTATGGTTAGCGACAACCTAAAAATAGGTGTGGTATCTGGTCATGTAGCGCTTAAGGATGTGGTTAGCGATATCAGTAAGGACAAAATTGTTCACAAGTTAGAGCTCATTCAAAAGTCACTTCAAAGCGATTTTGGAATTCATCGACCAAAAATTGCGGTATTGGGATTAAACCCACATGCGGGAGATGAAGGAGTAATGGGTACCGAGGAGGCTGATATCATTAAACCAGCTATAGCTGGGGCCAACGAAAAAGGAATTTTAGCTTTTGGCCCCTACGGAGCAGATGGGTTTTTTGGAAGCGGTCAGCACCATGCTTTCGATGCGGTTTTGGCCATGTATCACGACCAGGGTTTAACCCCATTTAAAGCCATTACTTTTGATTCTGGAGTTAATTTTACAGCGGGGTTACCGATTGTAAGAACATCGCCAGCGCACGGTACCGCCTATGACATTGCAGGTAAAAACGAAGCCGAAGCGCAGAGTATGTTGTCGGCAATATATATGGCTATAGATATATTTAATACAAGGAAACAAATGAAGGAATGGGGGGCAAACCCATTGCAGAAACAGCGAATTTCTCGTGGAAATGAGGATAAATAATTCGATTTTAAGTAATTGACTTTCTTGCGATTAAAAAAAATGTATCTTTGCTGCCCAATTTTTGTAGGATGGATGTACTGACAGAATTTAAAGTGCCCTATTTGGGACTCAAAGATGGTCTGCATCAGTTCGAGTTTAAAATTGGTAAAGCGTTCTTTGTTGCATTTGATAATTTAGAGGTAGAATCTGCTGATATTGAGCTTGTTATAGAGTTAGATAAAAAGACCACCATGGTGGTTGCAGATTTTAAATTTCGCGGAAAGGTAGAGATGCCTTGTGCGAGATGCATGGAAAATGTGCACACATCGGTTGAAGGATCGGAGCGTATTGTGTACAAATTTCATGGTGAGGAGGATATCGATGATGAAACCATCGTTTTTGTTCCACCGCATTTAGGTGAAATAGATTTATCTCCTCAGGCCTATGAAATTATGGTCGTAAATTTCCCATTGCGGGTAGTTCACGAAGATATTTCGGAATGCAATCAAGACGTTATTGAAAAATTGAAGGATTTAAAACCCAAGGTGAATAATAATCCCCAGTGGGAAGAATTGTTGAAGTTGAAAAGCGAATAAAAGGAAAGAAAAATGGCACATCCTAAGAGAAAAACCTCGAAGACCAGAAGAGATAAGAGAAGAACGCATTACAAAGCAGCAATGCCAACTCTTACAACTTGTCCAACTAACGGTCAGGTACACAAAAGACATCGTGCTTACTGGTACGAGGGGAAATTATACTACCGTGGACAGGTGGTATTAGAGAAAGAAGCTGCAACTGAGGCTTAATTTTATTTTTCTTAATATGTAAACCCAACGCGAGTTGGGTTTTTTTTATCTAGCCTCATCGTACTAAAAAAGCAGTCCAAATATGGCAAACGGGAATTCTAAAAAACTTCGTGCAGCTATTACCGCCGTAGCCGGATACGTTCCAGACTACGTTCTAACTAATGCTGAACTGGAAAAAATGGTTGACACCAACGACGAGTGGATCACCACCAGAACCGGTATTAAGGAGCGAAGGATTTTAAAAGGAGAAGGTTTGGGTAGCTCTGATATGGGCGCCGAAGCGGTTAAAAGATTGTGCGAAAAGCGTGGGATTTCTCCAAAGGAAATCGACATGCTTATTTGTTGCACAGTTACTCCCGACATGCAATTCCCTGCAACTGCCAATATAATTACCGATAAGGTAGGGGCAACCAATGCATTTAGTTACGATTTAGGGGCTGCTTGTTCTGGATTTTTAAACGGAGTGGTTACCGGATCTCAATTCATTGAAACAGGTAGAAACAAGAAGGTAGTTGTTGTTGGGGTGGATAAAATGTCGTCCATCATCGATTACGAAGACCGTGCTACGTGTATCATTTTTGGAGATGGATGCGGAGCAGTTCTGCTAGAACCAACCGAAGAAGAAGTTGGGGTTATGGACTCCATTCTTAGAGTGGATGGATCTGGACGCAGCTACTTACATCAAAAGGCAGGGGGGTCGGTAAAGCCAGCGTCTCATGCAACGGTTGATGCTAAGGAGCACTATGTTTATCAAGAAGGAAAGCAAGTATTTAAGTTTGCCGTTTCTAACATGGCTGATGTATCGGCTGAGGTTATGGAACGAAATAATTTGAAGTCAGAAGATATCGATTGGCTGGTGCCTCATCAGGCCAATCTTCGGATTATTGATGCTACCGCTAATCGAATGGGACTCCATGATAGCAAGGTGATGATCAACATCCAAAAGTATGGAAATACAACCTCCGGAACTATTCCGCTTTGCTTGGTAGAGTGGGAAAACAAGTTGAAAAAAGGAGACAATCTTGTACTTGCTGCTTTTGGAGGTGGATTTACCTGGGGAGCGATTTATCTGAAATGGGCTTATGATGGCTCAGGATATGAAAATAATTTATAACCTTGTACCCAAAGCAAATTCTGTAAGATGAACTATCAGGAGATTCAAGACCTTATAAAATTGGTTTCTCGTTCTTCAGTGAATGAAGTTGAGATAGAACAAAAGGATTTTAAAATAACCATTAAGGCAGAGCCTAAGAAAAAGGCGAAAGACGGAAACCAGGAAGCGGTTCCTTCAATTATGCCTATCCACGCTATTCCTCAAATGCCTCAGGCTATGCCAGCAGCAGCTCCAGCTCCGGCGGCAGCACCTGCACCAGCTCCAGCTCCAGCAGCTTCTGGTGGTGGTAGTAAGGAAGCGGCGGAAGACGATTCTAAGTACATCACGATAAAGTCTCCAATGATTGGAACTTTCTATCGTAGACCTTCGCCAGACAAAGATCTTTTTGTAAACGTAGGAGATACGATTAAGCCAGGTGATGTAGTTTGTATTATCGAAGCAATGAAGCTTTTCAATGAAATCGAATCGGAAGTTTCTGGTACGATCGTGAAAATTCTTGCAGACGATTCATCCCCGGTAGAATACGATCAGCCATTGTTCTTGGTAGATCCTTCTTAAGGTATTTGTAACCGGCATTTGCCGATAAAATCTTCCGGAGCTATGTTTAAAAAAGTATTGATAGCCAATCGTGGGGAAATCGCTTTACGTGTATTGCGTACCTGTCGCGAAATGGGCATTAAAACTGTTGCGGTTTACTCTAACGCAGACCGCGATAGCTTGCATGTAAGGTTTGCCGATGAGGCGGTTTGTATTGGGCCTGCACCAAGTTCTGAGTCTTATCTTAAGATTCCTAACATTATTGCAGCAGCCGAAATTACCAACGCCGATGCAATCCATCCAGGATATGGATTCCTTTCCGAAAACGCTAAGTTTTCTAGAGTTTGTAAGGAGAATGGTATCAAGTTTATTGGTGCTACTCCAGAGCAAATCGACGGAATGGGAGACAAGTCCGCTGCAAAAGCAACCATGAAAAAAGCAGGAGTGCCTACCATTCCTGGTTCTGATGGTCTGCTTAAAGACCTCGATGAGGCCAAGAAAATTGCAAAGAAAATTAAGTACCCAGTTATTCTTAAAGCTACTGCCGGTGGTGGTGGTAAAGGAATGAAAGTTGTTTGGAAGGAAGAAGACCTTAAAACAGCTTGGGAAAATACTAGAAGAGAAGCAGGAGCTGCTTTTGGAAACGATGGTATGTACATGGAGAAGTTCATCGAAGAACCTCGCCACATCGAAATCCAAATTGCAGGTGACCAATACGGTAACTTCTGTCACCTTTCAGAAAGAGATTGTTCCATCCAACGTCGTCACCAAAAATTGGTAGAAGAAACACCTTCTCCATTCATGACTGACGAACTTCGTGAGAAGATGGGGCAGGCTGCTATTAAAGCCGCTGCTGCAGTAAATTACGAAGGTGTTGGAACCGTGGAATTCCTTGTAGATGCGCACCGCGACTTCTACTTTATGGAAATGAATACCCGTATTCAGGTAGAGCACACCATTACCGAAGAGGTAGTGAACTACGACCTGATTAAAGAGCAAATTAAAATTGCCTACGGAGAAAAAATCTCCGGTAAAAACTACTATCCTCAAATGCATGCAATTCAGTGTAGAATTAATGCCGAGGATCCTTACCATGATTTCCGCCCACATCCAGGTGGAATTACTACCTATCACCAACCTGGTGGCCATGGGGTAAGAGTAGATACACATGTGTACGCTGGATATAGAATTCCACCGAATTACGATTCGATGATTTCTAAGCTTATTACCGTTGCTCAAACAAGAGAAGAGGCCATTACAAAAATGGAAAGAGCACTTTCTGAGTATGTAATTGAGGGGGTTAAAACCACCATTCCTTTCCATCAGCAGCTTATGAAAAATGAGAGCTTTAGAGAAGGAAACTTTACTACAAAATTCTTGGAAGGCTTCGAGTTAAAGTAAAATTGATTTAATCCAGTTTTCAAACCGATATTAAAAGGCTGTCGTATCTTTCGACAGCCTTTTCTTTTTTATGCGGCTCACCATTTTAATTTTTGTGTTTTTCCAGTTGGGTGCACAAGCCCAATTTTTTAGGTGGGATCCCCAATCTATTTTTGTTTCGTGGGGCTATAACAGAGCCTTCTACGATAAATCGAATATCTCGGTAAAAGGCCCCAATTTAAATCTACTTTTTGAGGATGTTATCGCGGTGGATGACCCCGAACCCTTTTCTGAAAATTACTACCGTCTCGACAGGTTTACTATCCCGCAATTCGATTTTAGAATAGGGGTGAAGCTTCCCAATAACCTAATCCTTTCGTGGGGCTGGGAGCATATGAAATACATGACCAAGTTTAATTCTAAGGCCAAACTTTCAGGTTATATAGGAGACGAATATTTCAATGGATATTATCCTTCTAATGAGTCCATACAAGACGACGATTACCGGATAACAAGGCGCTTTTTTTACACTGAGCATACCGACGGTCTCAACTATTTAAATTTTGAGTTAGAGCAGTATCTGGCTATACCAATTTGGGAGGAGCATATACAATTGCATTTAAATTATGGATTGGGCACTGGGCCTATGATGCCCTGGAGCGATAGCTACCTTTTTGGTAAGCATTATCGTAATCCATCCATACATTTTGCGGGCTGGGGGGTAAATCTTAAAACCCAGGTGGGTGTGCAAATTGGTAAACGCTTTCAGATTATTGCCCCCATTCGTTTGGGCTATTTAAATTTGTGGGATATTTTGCTTTCCGAGGATATTAGAGCCAAGCAAAGCATTAGGTTTTTGGAGTATAATTTCTCTTTCTCATGGATATTTCCTCTTCGCTAATTCTGGGCATCGGGGTTTTCTGTAATGGCACCACATTTAAGGCATTTGTAGTGGAACTTTTGTTTGTTTAATGGATAAACAAAAAACAACGCAGCAATGGCAAAATTTATGTAATCCTTAAAACTGTCTAACCCTTTTCTTTCCTTCTGCAGCTTTTCAGAACCGCATTTTATGCACTTAACTACTTCATTGTTCTGATCTAAAAAGGGCTTAGCCTCTACAATGCCAATAATAGTTTGAGCGCGAATCAATTGATCTCTTGGAACCTTTAATTTAATTCCACCCAATAGGTTGCTCATTAAAGGATCAAGGGTAACCATATGTTCGTCTTCGATAATAACCGTAAGGCCTTCGCTTTCCAATTTTGTCTTAAGCAAATAGGCCTCGTGAGATTTATCGAAGGTTTTTAATGTAGCAAACTCCATAGAGGTTGAAAATAAAAGTGCATTTTAAGGGAAATTTTTAATCCCATGCTAAAATTTATCTCCTTTAAAGGTAATGGTTGGAATATTTTCGAAATAAAACTTGTAAACTTTTTCCTCTGCCTATTTACCCTAAACATCTATTATCCTTGGGCCAAAATAAGGTTACTGAATTACCTATATGGTGAAACCGAATTCTTTGGACACAAGCTGCAATTTGTGGGTAAGGGATCTGAATTATTTAAAGGATATATCAAGGCATTTGTTCTCATCCTAATTGTATACGCACTCTATTTTTTAGCGGTAGATTCTCAAGATCCAGAATTATCTCTCCTTGCTAGCATTTCATTGATGGTATTTTTTGCCATCCTAATACCCTTGGCCATTCATGGGTCGGTAAAGTACCGCATGGCTAAAACAGAGTGGAAAGGCATAAGAGGGGGCTACCGTGGCGATAGAATGGAACTCATAAAGATTTGCGTTTTTGGAGTGCTATTAAGTGTTTTAACCCTTGGAATATACAGTCCATGGTTTTTAACCGATTTAAGGTCGTATCTAATCAACAACCTGCGAATGGGTAGCATTAAGCTAAAGTTTGTGGGAAGAGGAACAGATTATTTCTGGATTTGCTTTAAGGGGCTATTGCTAGGCGTATTAACGCTGGGCATTTATTATTTCTGGTTTGCCAGAGATGCTTATCGCTTTATCGTTAACAACACCCGCATAGAACTTAATGGAAAAGAACATACCCTGAGTTCTAAAGTAGATGCCATGACCTTTATAGAACTACATGTGGTGAATTGGTTTTTGGTAGCATTTACTTTTGGTTTGGGCTATCCTTGGGCATTGCAGCGCACTTTAAAGTATTATTTCCAGCATGCCACCATCGATGAAATGATAGATGAAAATGCCGTTACCCAGTCCGAAGCCGAGTACAATGAGGCTTTGGGTGAAGACTTGGGAGACTGGTTTGACATTGCGTTGTTTTAAGAGGGAAATCCTCTAGGAGGACAATTTTTTCTACCTTAAACCTATGAAACGACTTGGCAAATTTGGATTACGCGAGTTAATAACCACCTCTGTGTTGTTATATCCAGGAGTGGTTTGGTTGCTTTTAAAACTTACTTCGAACATCCATGCCGAAGCGGCTAGAGCCTTTACCCAGTGGTTTCCGCCCGCTTCCTGGTTAGAAAAGGATCACCCATTCTGGTGGTTTTTTGGATTGATTATGGTCGCCGCACTTATTTTCAATGGTGTTTATGCCTGGGATAGGTTAAAACGCAAAAAGAAAAAGACTTTGGCTTGGATTTTCTTGCTGGTTAATCTTCTGGGAGTGGTATTGTATTTGCCTTGGATTCTTTAGCTACTTCGCCTCCCGTAATACCTTCTCCATTTTTCTCCCTTTAGCCAGTTCGTCAATTAACTTCTCCATTCGACGACAATCGCGGTAAATGGCAAATTCTTCCTCTATTTCTTCAATGCGATATCCGCAAACAACACCTTTTATCAAATGCGAGTTCTCATGTATTTTTGCGCCTTGGAAAAAGTTGCCAAAAGTACCCTGACCGGCAATGTATTGGTCTAACACTTTTTGTTCGTATCCCGTTAACCACTTGATTACGTGATCTAGCTCCTCCTTAGTGCGACCGTGTTTTTCTATCCTTTTAAGATAATGAGGATATATAGATCCAAAATTCATTTTGGCGACTTGCTCGTTTTTTTCAGGGGTTACTTTTGCCATTGCTCGCGCGTTTTTATGAATTAGCCTGGGAAATTAGATACTCTGCAACGTTTGGGCAAATAAAAAATGCCCTGCTAATTGGTTAGCAGGGCATTAATAGACTATATAGTTGAGTTAAAATTAATCCACTTCAACTTCTACTTCGGTGGCTAGATCTAGTCCATCCGCAACGATGTCAAAAATTTCGCTGTTTCGGGTTTCGCTAATTACTATTACTCCATTTCCATCTCTGGTAGCACGAATCAGCTGCTCTCTTTTAACACCAGCAAACCAGGCCGAAGGGTCGAAAGTTACAGTTGTTAGAACACTTTGGTTAACTGCGAAAACAACGTTTCCCTCTTTTTCTACTTCAAAAGTTTCACCAGAGTTAAATTCAAAGCGGACTTTATGACTGGTACCGCTGGTATCAACGAAAGAACCGAATAAAACCATTCCAGGTTCATCTCCTTCGTCTTGTAATTCAAGTTCAACCTCCACTTCGCTGTATATGCCTGCTGGAATTTCAACAGCACTTATGTCTGGGCTAGTTTGGCCCGTTGCAAAATCAATTACGATGTTTTGTTCCAGGTTAAAGTCTACCAAAACGGAATCGTCACCGGTTTGTACCTGAAATTCTACTTCGACCAGGGTGATGTATCCTGAATCAAAAGCAAGTGTGTTGATGGAGTCAAACGACAGCGCCTGAAATTCCTGAGCGGATGCCACTGGAAAGGGTTCCGTGTTCGACTTAAACTTCATGGCAACTTGGGGTTGACTATTTGGCTCTGTTGCTTCATCTTTTTTACAGCTTACCACCGCAGACGAAAGGACCAGTGCAAGCAATACCGGAAAAACTACTTTTAGCTTTTTCATACTCTTTGTTTTTGGTTAGAAAATGTTCGGTAATTGGCAGTTAAGAAAGGTTGGTGAGACAATGATAGTACTGTTAGTCATTTAATAAGAAAGAAGGAGCTATTTCTTTGCACAGTTTAACAAAAGCTTGTCTTGGAGTATAGAAAGTGGGGGGAGTTGGGACAATTTTACCTAAGATCGAAATTCATGGAAACCACAGAGTAGGAGTCTACAGGAATGCCGTCCTTTTTTGCGGGGGTCCAATTGGGCATGTTTTCTATCAAATTCCAACACTCAAGGTCCAGAAAAGGATGAGCGCCCTGTATTATTGATGCCATTTGCGCTTTTCCAGATGCTTTTATGATGAATTGGACATATACTTCACCTGAAACTCCCAAATTTCTTGCCTGATTGGGATACCTTAAATTTCTTGCTATGTAATGGAAAATCCCAGTGCTGTCTTTCCCGAAAAAAGCTTTTTCGTAATTCTCGTATTTACTTTCCGGTTCTAGATTACTGAATAGGCTGTCCCCCAATGAAATTGTTTCGTACACCAGCTTAGAGAAATCCCAGGCATTTATTTTTTCGCAGTTTTCCGTGTTATTCACCCATTTTCCAGTTGGAATTCCATTTGAATGTTGTTCTTGGTAAACTAGGCACTGCAGTTTTACATTGTAGATTTGGGTGGTTTTTGTGTTTCCATCATTAATCTGTAAGACCTTAATTCGCCCCCTTTTTTCAGAAACTTTGTACTCCATTTTTAAGTCGCGGAAGAATGATACAACTGTATCCTGGGCTTTTATGGAGGACCCAGTTAAAATGCAAATTAAAAGAGTGAATAATAATCGATGGGTGAAAAGTGGGAACTTAAATTTCATAGTTGGGTAAGGTTAGCAAATGGGTGATTAAATTATTAGAAAATATCTGATTTAACTATAGAGCGGGATCCGTATATGACAAATAAAAGCTCAAAAATTAAAGTTTAAATTGTGGGTGATTGGGTTTTAATGAACATCATTTTCCAAAGCACACTCAAAAATTCCTAGTACTTTAAAGTCATTTAGCTCTGCTGGGCCCAATTCGATTTCCTGGTAAAAGGGATTTTTAGAATGGGGCTTTAAAATTATACTTGCATGTCTCCATCCACCTTCCGCTTCAGTTTTCTTACTATGGTATTCTTTGACCGTATAACAAGAGCCACTGTCTTGATCCTGAATTGAAGTGCTTTCAACCAGTACTATTTTTCCCTGCCTTGAACCACCAGAATATTTTCTGAAAATGCAAATTTGTCCATCCTTTATAACCTTGTTCATGGACTCTCCAACTACTCTGCAGGCAAAAAGGTCTTTGCTAGCCTTCAAGTGATTTGGAACTTTAATCCACTCAAGGTTTTCCTCTTCAACTAATTGTTCTTCGCTGAAAGCACCAGCGGCTGCTTTTAAATCAAAAAGAGGCACTGCATTTTCATAGGGTATCAGTGGTTCAGATTTTATTGGAATAGAAGGGTTTTCTGGGGCAATCGAGAACTTGGGGATGTGCTGGGATAAATATTTTCTTAATTCTGGGTCACATACATAAACGTAGGTGCCTCGGATACCTCTGAGCAAAATGGTTCTATAAATATTGAGAATAAAGGATTTTAACTCCTCTGGACTACGTACCGATTGCTTCCCATTTTTGTCATAATAATTCTCCTCCTTTATTATTATCTCTTGCTTTTTTGGGTCGTAGGATATCTCATGCCCGAAAATCACCCCTGAATAATTGAGATCATACCCCTGGGTGGTATGAATGCATCCTACCTCGTCTACAGAATTTTTAGAGTTTATCCAGTCTGTAGGGGTTCCATTCCATCTTAATTTTACCCCGTCTTCTTCAATATCGTACAGGTTAGAATTTTTATTTGATTTCCATTCCCATGAGTAGCCCGCAATTAAACGCGATAGTCCATACTCTTGATCTTTCTTTTTGATTTGTTTGACCATCTCACCTAGTGAGTCAAAAAGTAAAAACTCGTAATCCGTTTTGTTTATGGCTTTTGTTGAGGAATCTAATTTGCCGTTTAATAATGTACTGATGTATTGAACGTAAGCGTTACCACCCCTTACCCGAAATTGAGATTTTAACCTCTGAATGCATGTGTTTTTTGCTGCCTTAAGCGTATCAAAATCTTCTTTCCTCGCATCGGAAGGTTTTATGGACTGCCCCTCGTCGTAGAATAGGATGGTATGCTTGGCTTGCATTGTAACCCAATCTAGTTCGCTGCAAGTATGTTTGTCTAACTTTAAGGCGGCGCAAGCTTTGTCGAACGCCCCAAAATAAGCACCAAGATTTACACGTCTTCTTAATCTATGAGACTCGTCTACAACTAAAAAATCGTATTGATTTTTACTCACCTCCGCGGGACCAATTACCATGCTTGCACTAAGTCCCTTTATGTTCTTAAATACTTTCTTTAGGGTGCTCCTGAAAGAGGACATCGGCACAACTAAGGCCATTTTAGGCTTGCTGAATTTATTCCTAATTTGGTTAATTAGTTCTATGAACTTTTGTTCTTCGGAACCAAATTCTCTGAAGTTAAAATCCATCAAATCGGTAGATAGCATCTTAAATAAAAAGATAGCTAGAATGGTTTTTCCAGTACCGGCTCCACCTTCAACAACGATGTTTTTGAATTTGCCAGTTGCAATAGATTCAAGGATTTTAAATAACCCTTCACTTTGTTCCTTGGTTAGCGATTTATATGGAGAGTATTTAAATAGATCAGAATTATCGATGTGGTCTATCGAGTGATCTGCAATTCCCTTAGATCGAAGTTGATTCCAAATCGCATTAAAAACTGCCCAATAAACTTCTTGTTTCTGATAATAATTATGGTTAGCTAACCCCAAATTGCCATTGAGAAGGGTGTACTTATTGTCCCCCGACATGTATTTAATCAGGTTGGACTCTATATCAAGGGTTGCTGACTTATTGAATTTATCACTGGTAATTAGGTGTACTGAAGTGAGTTTACTTTTTGCGTTGTGCTTTAAATGCGCACTCATTCGATTAAAGGCATCTGTAGTTTCTCCAACGTAGGCTGTTTTGGTATTTCCATCACTTAAGATATACACCAATGGCCACAGGTCTTTGGCGAATCGGTTGCTATTAAAGTCCTGAAAAAGGCTTTGATCAAAATCGTACTGGTCAATCCTTACCTCAGCTGCACTCATTTAAGTTCATTATATTTTTTAGCTGTGCCTTTTGCTTTATCTACAGGGTATTTCTCGGCGTTCTTTTTAATCTTTTGAAGTACTATTTCCTTAACATCAAAGTCGTATTTCTCGGCTAGGAGAAAGGCATAGGCCAAAACATCTGCAAGCTCCTCTTTTACCTTTTCAGATTTAGCGTCTTCCGATGGTTTCCATAGAAAGTTTTCAAGCAGCTCCCCTGCTTCAATACTCAGGGCAACGGCAAGATCTTTGGGGTTATGGAATTGTTCCCAATCTCGCTCATTACGGAATTTAATCAGTGCTTGGGTAATGTCGTCTATTTCACTCATTGGGCTGTGGACTTTGTGACCAGGGGGCCAAAGAAATTAAGGAATTAATTGACCGGTAAATTAGTGAAAGTGACTCAAAGATAAGAGTGGCCAAAAAATGGAAATCAATTTTTTTTTCAAAATGAACTTGAAATTTAAGTTATAGGAAAGGTAAGTTATTCATGATTTAATAATATTATCTTTCTTATCCTCATGGGATACCAACTATAATCTTGTGCTATATCGCCTCAAAATCAGCAGCCTTTAACTTTGGGTTTTTGCTTTTTAGTTGGGATAGGGATTCTTGTATTTTTTTGCGGTTCTCCATAGGAAGTACCGTGGGAATTAAATCGGCTAAATCTATTTTTAATACATGATGAAGGATGATCAGGTCTTTAATGGTAAAGGGACTAACGCCATTCACAAGCTCTGATATATAACTTTTACTAGGATGACCTAAAACCAAACCAAGATCCTGTTGGGTTAATCCATAGCTCTTAAGCCTTTTCTTTATTAGGTCTATCCTCCGTTTTAAAAATATTCTTTCGGTTTCTGCCAGGCGCTCTGCCAAATCTGCATCTGCTAGCTTTTGGAGGAAATTTGAGCTTCAATAGACCAATTTTCAGCTTCGTATTTTTCTATTAGATCGTGTAAGGCAAGTCTCTCTTTTCTAAGAGCGGGATGCTCCTTAGCTAAAACACGGAGTTTTCGTTCGGCAATGTAAGCGCGTTCTAACTCCAATTCGTTTAAGATTTGCCCTCATTCAATCAGTTTTTTATGTCAAAATCAGTTTTCATGTTCACATCCAACCTGTGTGTAACACAAAACCATTAAAAATAAGTTCGGAATTAAACCGAACTATCTAGAGCTGTATCACAGCAAAAAAACACTTCAAAGGGGGCGTTTAGTTCGTTTTCAATATTTCGATAAGCTTGGTGTTAACGTAGATAATTTCCCGTCCTACTTTTTCCGATTTAAGAATGCCGATTTTCTCCAAGGCGTTTAGGTATCTAGAGGCTGCTTTTCTTTCTACATTAAGTTTATCAACCACATTTTCAATTTTAGAATAAGGATGCTCAAAGAGTAACTCCACAAGTTCCTTTCTATAAATTTTTGGTTCCTGTTGCTGTACAGCCAAGATAGTATCGGAAAGAAGCTGATTTATGGATTGAATTTTGGAAATGGTTCTTAAGGATGTTAACTCTATTCCCTTAAGTATATACAGAATGTATGGTTCCCATTCAGCTTTGTTGTTTACTCCGTTTAGTAGTTTGTAATAATCAGCTTTGGTTTTATTAATGTAAGAACTGAGATATAGGATTGGAACATCTAGGAGATCATTTATTATTAGATATAATATGTTGAGTATGCGGCCAGTGCGACCGTTTCCGTCATAAAATGGGTGGATACTTTCAAATTGATAATGAAGTATTGCCAAATTAATTAATGGATGTGTTTGCTCTAGGTTTACGTTAAAATGTTCCAGAAAATTACTCAGCAATTCTAAAATCTCTGCCTTGTTTTGCGGTGGTGTATAAACTACTTCACCCGTTTTATCATTTTTCAGAACGGTTCCCGGGACACTTCTTATACCTGCATTATTTTCTAAGAGGGTGTGTTGGATGAATTCTAGGTCTTTTTGTTTTAGGAAACCTTGCTGCTTAATTAGATCATATCCCTGCAGAATTGCTTTACGGTAGTTTATTACTTCTTTAACCTGAGGATCTTGCCTGGATTTTGTAGAAAGAGCTTTATATAATTCATCTTGGGTAGTTATGATGTTTTCAATTTCAGAACTATCCTTGGCTTCTTGAATTACAACCGCATTAACTAACATTTCTTGATTAGGCATCGTTTGGGCAATGCCTTTTAATTCACCCAATGACTGAGCCGACTTAGCAAGCTGCCTAAGGATTTCAATTGTTTCCACTTGCTCCTTTTTTGGCGGTAGTTTCTCAAGTTTTGGGATCTGGTGCATTCAGTCGCGTATTATTTACACATGTACCAAAAATACCAAAAAAGGTACACGTTATAAAAACGTGGGACTTTTTGTCTCATGTATTTCTGAGATGTGGGTTGCAAAGAATCCGCCTAAAGAAAGTGTTTTTGTAAATATCCATCCATTCCCCCAAACAAAAAGTCCCGGCGCCTAGCGGGCCGGGACTCTTTTACAATCGGTATTTTTTCTCTATTAGGAGTAACTTAATTCGCCTTTGGCTCCCGCTTTTTGGGCCATTTTTCTTGCTGTTTCAGCAATGCCATCTACATCGTAGCCGCATTCTTTATAAAGCTCGTTTTGGGTTCCGTGCTCAATGTAACGGTCTGGTACGCCCAGTCTTTTTACGGTGGCCTGATAATCGTTGTCCGCCATAAACTCTAGTACTGCCGAGCCCATTCCGCCCTGTATGCACCCATCTTCAACGGTAATTACCTTGTCGAACTTGCTGAATACTTCGTGTAGTAATGTTTCGTCTATGGGTTTTACAAAGCGCATGTCGTACATAGCGGCGCTTATGCCTTCTTGCTCCAAGATCTCAGCTGCTTTTAAAGCTAGGTTACCTATGTGTCCTATTCCAAGTATAGCAATTTCTTCTCCATGCTTTACTTTCCTTCCTTTTCCAACTGGGATCTCCTTGAATGGGGTCTTCCAGTTTTGCATTACGCCTTTTCCTCTTGGGTAGCGAATAGAAAAGGGTCCATACTTCCCAGTTTGTGCGGTGTACATTAAGTTTCTTAACTCTTCCTCGTTCATAGGCGCAGAAACCACCATCTTAGGAATGCAACGGAAATATGCTAAATCGTAAGCTCCATGGTGAGTTGGTCCATCGGCCCCAACCAGTCCACCTCTATCTAAACAGAATACTACTGGTAGGTCTTGCAGGGCCACGTCGTGTATAACCTGATCGTAGGCGCGTTGCATAAAGGAGGAGTAAATATTGCAAAAAGGAATGAGTCCTTGCGTTGCCATTCCTGCCGAGAAGGTAACTGCATGTTGTTCTGCAATTCCCACGTCGAAGGCTCTATCTGGCATGGCCTTCATCATTATGTTTAAAGATGATCCAGATGGCATCGCTGGAGTTACCCCAACTATCTTCTCGTTTTTCTCCGCAAGCTCTACTATGGTGTGTCCAAATACATCTTGGTACTTTGGAGGCTCTGGACTTTTAGGTACTACCTTAACAATCTCACCGGTTTCTTTATTAAACAAACCTGGGGCATGCCATTGGGTTGGATTTCCCGTTTCTGAATAGTGGTACCCTTTCCCTTTTTTGGTTAGTACGTGTAATAATTTCGGACCTGGGATATTCTTAAGGTCTTCAAGCACATCCATCAGGCGCATTACATCGTGCCCATCGATAGGACCGAAATAGCGGAACTTTAAACTCTCAAATAAGTTGCTCTGGTTTAGTAAGGACGTTTTTACAGCGTTCTCCACTTTTTGAGCAATGGCCTGTGCATTGGGACCGAATTTTGAGATTTTCCCTAGTAAATGCCAAACATCATCCTTTACCTTGTTATAGGTAGACGAGGTGGTAATGTCGGTTAGATATTCTTTTAGGGCCCCAACGTTAGGGTCAATAGACATGCAGTTATCGTTAAGGATCACCAACATGTTAGAATTCTCAACTCCTGCATGGTTTAATCCTTCAAAGGCCAAACCAGCTGTCATGGCACCGTCGCCAATAACCGCAATATGTTGTTTGTCTTGTAGTTTTTGCAATTTGCTTGCCACAGCCATCCCCAAAGCTGCAGAAACCGATGTAGAGGAGTGTCCTACTCCAAAAGTGTCGTATTCACTTTCGCTGCGCTTGGGAAATCCGCTTATCCCTTTATACTGGCGATTTGTGTGAAATTGATCTCTTCTACCGGTTAAGATTTTGTGTCCGTATGCTTGATGTCCAACATCCCATACAAGCTGATCGTAGGGTGTGTTAAAAATACGATGCAGCGCAACGGTAAGTTCCACAACCCCAAGACTTGCACCAAAGTGACCTCCTTTTACGGAAACCATATCCACGATGTAATCGCGGAGTTCCTGACACATCTGAGCCATTTTCTCCTTGGGTATCTTTCTTAAGTCTTCTGGGGTGATGACTTTACTAAGAAGTGGACCTGCAACAAATTCTTTCATAACGGATTATAAGGTGCAAAGATAGCATTAGCTATGCAATTGTGTATTAAACTGAAAGATGGGTTCAATTGTTTTGCTATTTCCGTAAAACGGCATACAGATTGTACTCGTCTTCTTTCCCAGACAGCTTAACGTTGGGATACAGTTGAAAATTGTAACTACTAATGTGATCTAAGGTTAAAAAACATTCTTCGGAAATTAAAAATCCCTGACCAAATGGCTTACAGTGTTCCATTATTTTGGCACAAGTATTTAAGGCATCGCCGTTGAACGCTATTTCTTTTTTTAAGTCACCCACCTGAGCAACAATTACCTCACCTACGTGTAAAGCGGCCTTAAAGGTTGGCATAAACCCATATTTTTCTACGTAGAGGTGTCTGTTCTTGTAAATGTTAAATAGGAAATTGAAGTAGAGCTTAAGGCAGTTGCTATTTTTTACCCCTTTTTTAAAGGGCCAGGATAGTATAATTTCGTCTCCTACATACTTGTAAATCTGTGCATCGCTCTCAAAAACGGGAAGAGATAAATCTCTAAAAAAGTCGTTGAGCAATTTGTAGTAGGCTCGATTTCCAATGCGCTCATTTATGCTGGTACTATCGTTGAGGTCGATAAACATAAAAAATCGGCGTTCTTCCTTAGGGCGGATGTATCTTCCCAAAAGGTATTGGCTAAGAATTCTTACCCCCACTATGGCCTCAAGCTGAAGAAACAACCCAATGCTAAATGCCACCACCACCGATTGTACAACGGTAAGCATAACATCTTTTTCGGTGGCCTCAAGGTTGTAGTCGTTTCCTTTAAACCAAAGCAAAACGGTTCCAAAAAAGATGACAATAACCAGAATGGTGAGCGAGTAAAGCAGTAGTCTGGCAAAGAGCTTCAGCAAATTTGCCTTTAGCTTAAATCGGCGCAGCACATATAGTTCTACAAGTCCAATACAAAAACCTAGTATAAAACCATAGATAATGTGTTCGTGCCGGTAGGTGTTCCACGCTATCAATAGACAAACAAGGCTAATTAAAACCCCAATTATTCCTGTTTGTATACATCGGCCTAAAAGCTTACTGAGAAAAATGCTCATGTATTGCGTGGTATGCTAGGGCAAAATAAGAAAATATAGTTTCAAAAGGGGCTGGTGCTTTTTGGCAAAATACTGGGTAAAAAGGATATTTCTATCCGCGTACTTTATTTCTAACGTAAATGTGTTTTATATTTTTCTCACCAGTTTCTCTTTCCTCTATTTCTATGTCATTTAGGCTTTTAACTAGTGGGAACAGCTTGCTAAATCCGTAATTTCTTGGGTCGAAGTCTCGGCTTTTTTTCAGGATATAGTTACCCAGCGAACCTAAAAATGCCCAACCACTCTCATCAGAAATCTCTTCTATGCTTTCAGAAATCAGCTTTTTCAATTTGGGATCAACATCTTTGGTGTTGGGTTTGGTGCTTTTAGATTTATCCTGTTTTGGATCCCTTTCGTCGTTCCTTTCCTTTCTAAGAATTTCTATGTAGATAAACTTGTCGCAGGCCGTAATAAAGGGTTTCGGGGTTTTCTTCTCCCCAATACCAATAACAAACATAGAAGCCTCGCGCAGGCGTGTTGCCAACCGAGTAAAGTCGCTATCGCTAGAGATAATGCAAAATCCACTCACCTTGTTGGAGTACAAAAGATCCATGGCATCAATTATTAATGCACTGTCGCTAGAGTTTTTTCCTTTGGTGTAGCTGTATTGCTGTATAGGAGTGATGGCATTTTCTAACAACACATTTTTCCATCCGTTGGATTGGGGTTGGGTCCAATCTGCATAAATTCTTTTTATGGTGGGATTACCGTATTTGGCAATTTCATCCAGCATTTCTTTTATGTGGGCGTGAGGAACATTGTCGGCATCAATTAACACCGCAAGATTTTCATCTTTCATATTAAATAGGATGTTGTAGCCTGATAAATAGGCGCTTGTGGGCGTAAAAGATAAGTTTAAAAGACGAAATGGAAATTTAATCTTTCATAAACTCCTCGCGTAAAATGCTGTAGATGTCTATGTCAATATCGCGTCCCTCTTTTATTTCTGCAGACCGCAGCGTGCCTTCGTGGTGAAAACCAACTTTTGAAATGGCGTTTTTGCAAGCCGCGTTTAAGCAGTCCACATAACCTTCGATCCGATTGAGATTGAATTCGGTGAAACCCATTTTTAGAATAAGCGGCATCACCTCTTTCATAATGCCTTTTCCCCAGTATTTCTTAAGGACCCAAAAACCTATTTCAGCTTTTTTATTCTCGTAATCTACGTTGTTGAACCCACCAGCACCCACAAATTTGTTGCTCCCCTTTTCTATTATACACCACCATTTTCCAGTTTTGGTTTCTAATAAATTATCATACCAATCCATTTGTTCCTGGGTGCTTCGTAGGCTATTGAAATGAACATCATAGTAGCGGGTAACATCTGGGTCTGATAATCCCTCAAAAACAAATTCTATATCGGTTTGAGCAATGGTGCTTAGGAAAAATCTGGGAGTGGCTGCTATTGGGTTTTTCATTCTGTTGTAAAGCTAAGGTATTCCTCGCGGTAAAAGTAGAAACCCCTTGGTTCTGGATGTTATGAAAGCATAAAACCGGACTTTTTAGTTTCTTAAAGCGTGGATGGAAAATAAAAAAGCCCGCTTAATAAGAATTAAACGGGCTTTTGCATGCATATAATTAGATTTTAATCGATGTTGTAACGGTATTTCACCTTGTTTAGGATAAGGTACATTACTGGTACAATTACCAGCGTTAAGAAGGTTGCGAAACTCAAACCAAAAATGATGGCCCATGACATAGGTCCGAAGAAAATTACGTTATCTCCACCCATGTAAACTGCTGGGTCGAAGTGCGTAAATAATCCCACAAAGTCTATGTTTAAACCAATTGCTAGCGGAATAAGTCCAAGTACCGTAGTAATGGCCGTTAGCAATACCGGACGCAAACGGGTTTGACCTCCTTCGGATATACTTTCTATAACCACGCTCATGGGTAGTTTTTCATCTTCTTTTAATCCCATTTCCTTGCGTTTTCTATCCATAATTAGGTTGGTGTAGTCTATCAATACAATAGCATTGTTTACTACTACCCCTGCAAGAGAAATTATTCCAATCATGGTCATGATAATCACAAAGTCCATTTGGAAAGCCACTAATCCAAGAAGCACACCAATTAAACTCAGCACCACCGCAGTAATGATTACCGCAGGCGTTAGGGTGGAGTTAAATTGCGCCACCATAATCATGAATATCAGGAATACTGCTATAATAAGTGCTCTTAGTAAGAAGGCCATTTCTTTGGCCTGCTCCTCTTGCTGACCCGCGAATTTGAAACTGTAGCCTGGTTTGATGTCGCTAAAGTTTTCCATAGCCGCTTGAATCGATGCTACCACCTCGTTAGGATTATAGCCATCTTGAACGGTAGAAAACAAACTCACCACCCTTTTTTGCTCCTTCCTTTTGATAGAAGAGTAGGTAGAGGTGCGCTTAGGTTCCTTGATTACCGCAGAAATAGGTACCTGGTTGATTTTTCCAGTAGTCTGGTCTCTAAAGGTTATTTTCTGGTTTAAGAGGTTCTCTAAATTGTAGCGATCTTCTGCTAAATAGCGAAGGTTAATGGGGTAGTCATCTTCGCCTTGTTTAAAGGTGCTGATTTCTTTTCCAAAAAGCGCTGTTCTAATTTGAGAGGCTATGGTGTAGGTGGATAAATTGAAAGCCCTTGCCTTCTCTCGGTCAATTTCAATTGGCAATTCAGGTTTACCAAGGTCTACATCCAATTTTATTTCATCGAAACCTTTTACTCCAGAGTTGTAGATGTGGTTTTTAATACGGTAAGCTGTAGCAAGAATTTCGTTGTATTCTTTTCCTTCCACCTCAATGTAAATAGGTGGATCTAGAGGTGGTCCGGCAGGATCTTTGTCCACCGAAATTTGCACATCGGCATCGAACCCTTGCACCACTTCGCGAATTTCTTCCATAACATTAGAGGTTTCTATTCCCCTTCGGTACGGAAACTCCACGAAAGACACGGTTACCCTTCCCTTGTGGGGAGTTGTGTTCATGGAAGGTCCTTCGTTAGGGTCTGAAGCCCCTTGCCCCACCTGGGCAATTACTGATTTTACCAACCAGTTTTGCTTTTTGTTTATTCCCTCTAATTCAGATGGAACCTCTTCTTCGTATTTTTTGATGTACTCTAAAACACGGGTTTCAACTTCCTTGGTTACCTCATTGGTTTTCTGGATATCCGTTCCAATAGGCATAGACACAAATACGTTTACGTAGTGTGGCTCGTTAATGGGGAAGAAAAGTACTTTGGGAGTGAAAACGCCAAGTAAAACAAAGGATAGTAACAACAATCCAAAAGAACCGAAAAGGAATTTTCTCGGGCGTTTACCTTCTAGTGCGAAATCTAAAAACTTGCGATAACCTTTTTCAAGTTTGGGTAAGAAGTTTTTCTGGAACTTGATGGATCCTGGATTTAAGAAGTGGGCGTTAACCAAAATCAACAACCCTATTAGTAAAAACAGGTTTCCAAACCATAGGGTGTTAATATTCAATACGTATAAAAACAGAAGGTCGAAACCAGCTCCAATAGCCGTAAGCAATAACCCGACTTTGGTTGCTTTTTTCTTGTCGAGTTTATCGGTTTCTACTCGCATGTAAGTGGCGGTAAGAACTGGGTTAATTACCAACGCAACAAAAAGCGATGATCCAAGTACCACAATAAGTGTAAGGGGAAGGAATTTCATAAACTCCCCAATTAGGCCCGGCCAAATGGCAAGGGGGAAAAATGCCGCAAGAGTGGTTGCTGTAGATGCGATAATAGGTACCGCAACTTCTCCAATTCCCTTTTTAGCAGCCTCTATCCGGCCCATACCTTCGTCCATGAGGCGGTAAATATTCTCCACCACTACAATTCCATTATCCACCAGCATACCCAGGGCGAGTACCAGTGAGAAAAGAACCATGGTATTCAGGGTAACACCAAAGGCATTTAGAATTAAAAATGACATCATCATGGATAGCGGAATGGCCACCCCCACAAAAATTGCATTGCGAAGACCCAAGAAGAAAAGCAGTACAAGTACTACTAGCATTACCCCAAAAATGATGCTGTTTTCTAGGTTGGAAACCTGTTCTCTGGTGGCATCACTTTGGTCGTTGGTAATGGTAATATTTAAACTGGCAGGAAGGTATTCCTTCTTTGCTATTTCCAGAATTTCACCGATGGCCTCCGAGGCTTCCAATAGGTTTTTTCCCGAACGCTTGGTTACGTCGAGCATAACCACTGGGTTTTTAAATTCTCGGGCAAAAGATTCTGCTTCTTCGTCGCCAAAGCGCACCACGGCAACATCTTTAAGGTAAACTAAATCGCCCCCCTCTTGTTTTACAATTATGTCTTCAATTTCTGCCGGGCTTTTAAATTCGCCTTCTACCCTAATGGTTCGGCGGTAGTTGTCCACCAATAACTCACCACCTGACATGGTGATGTTTTCGGAGACAATGGCGTTTTCTATGTCGCCCAGTGAAACCTTAACCGCTTGAGCCTTCATAGGGTCGATAGCGATTTCTAATTCTTTGTCTTGAACCCCACGAATATTTACCTCATTAATTTGAGGTAGTTTCTCGATTTCCTCTTGTAAATACTCTCCAAATTCTTTCAGCTGATCAATTGAGAAATCACCTGAAAGGTTGATGTTCATAATTGGGAAATCTGAAAAGTTCAGCTCAAATACATTAGGATCTGCCGGTAGATCGTTGGGGAAATCTTTGTCGGATTTCGCACGGTCTACAGCGTCTTTAACTTTAATGAGCGCGTCCTCAGATTTAACATCGAAGTCGAATTCGGCAATAACCGTGGAATAACCCTGAACCGAGGTAGAGCTTAGTTTATCCAACCCCTCTATGGTAGAAATTTCTTGCTCGAGCGCTCGGGTTATTTGATCTTCTATGACCTTGGGTGAGTTCCCTGGATAAGCGGTTCCAACGTAAATGGTTGGAATTTTAATCTCCGGAAAGTTTTCACTCGGCATGGCAACGTAGGCCAGAAGTCCAGAAAAGGCAATTAATATAGCTAGTAAGAATACGGTCCTTCGGTTGTTAACCGCAAGGGAAGAGAGGCCGAATTCCTTAAAATTCTTTTTGTTGGATGAATCCTGTGTCATGATATCTTCCCTTATTTTTCAACTTTTACAACAGATCCTTCGGTAATATTTCTAGCACCCTGAACCACAACTTGTTCGTTTCCAGCAAGTCCAGAAATTACCTCAGTTTCACCTTGGTAGCTATATCCAGTTTTTATAAAAACACGTTCCACTGTTTGTAGGTCGCCTTCGTTTTTAAGCACGTACACAAAATTCTCGTTGTTTAAATCTTGCTGTATTGCTTTGGTTGGAATAACTATGGCGTTGTCATTGCTATAATCTCTAACATTTAGCTCGGCTACCAAGTTTGGGATGAGGTTGTTGGCCTTAGGCAATTTCGCAGCAACCTTTATGGTTCTGTTGTTTGGATCTATATAATTTCCTACCTGAGAAAGCTCCGAGCTTACCTCGGTTCCTATTGCTGGAAATTTAATGAGTACCTCAGTCCCATTTTCAATCTGACCGACGTATTTCTCAGAAACATCTGCCTCTAGTTTTAGTCTGTCTAGGTTCACCAATCTGGCGATAGGTCTACCTACGTTAACCAGTTCTCCAGTTTTAGGTAAAACTTCGTCGATAACCCCGCTAAAGGGTGCTCTGATAATGGATTTTTCCTTTTGTGCATTTAAAGAACTAAGTCTTGCCTCTAAGGTAACCTTGTTGTTTTTGGCTTGCTTAAACTCCAGTTCAGAACCGATGTTTTGATCCCAAAGTCGCTTTTGACGTTCGTAAACAAACGAAGCAAGATCGTATCCGGCCATTGCCTCTTCTATTTGTTTGTCTAAAATGTCGGTATCTAAAGAAAGAATTTTTTGACCTGCAGCTACCTTTTGTCCTTCGGAAACATGAATGGATTTAACCACTCCATTTACCTCGGCAGTTAAGAGAATATTGCGCTCAGCCTCAACCTGACCCTGCACCTGAAAATAGTGGTTGAAAGGTCGAGGGTTAGCCTTCACGGTTTTTACTTTAAAAACGCGCTGATTGCTTTCTCCAGTAATGGCTTTAATCTGGTTGTCGATCTCCTGAATTTTTTCACCCAGAATTTTGAATTCTGCCTGTAAATCGGATTTCTGTTTTTTTAGTTCCTCCACACCTTTTGTTTCGGCGCTTTCTTGAGGTTGACATGCCAGGAAAATTCCAGCAATAAGGGGTAATATATATTTAGCTTTCATCGGATTTTCTGGGTTTAATTATTTAAAAGTTTGTCGAGATTACTTTTGGCTTGACTTAAATTAATGACTGCGTTTACGTATTTGGCTTGCGCCTCTAGAAATTGATTTTCCGATTGGTTTAAGTCGAAACTAGAGGCTAAACCTTCTTTAAACTTAATCAGCGTTTGTTCCCGAATTTTTGTACTTAAATCTAAATTCGCCTGTTGGGTTTTGTAATTGTTGATTTGGTTTTTTAGGGTGGCTTGAGCGTTGCTAATTTCTAATCGCATGGCTTCAGACACTTTCTGGTCGTTAATTTTGGCCAGGGTCACTTCAATTTTACTTTGCTTGATTTCGTTTTTCTTACGCAGCGAGGAAAAAATTGGGACACTTAAATTTATTCCAACCAAATTGGTAGTAAAGTAGTTGTCGCTATTGGTGAAAACCGAAAACTCCTGTCCAAAAGCGTTTTGTTGGTGACTAAAATAAGCGCTAAGCGTAGGAAGGTAAGAGGCTCGATCTGCCTTGTATCTGTACTCTTTTAGAAGCAAATTTTGTCTTGCAAGCTTAGCCTCTGTTGTGCGCAAGGCACTGTACTGGTCTGTAGCAAATTGATCGATTCCAACCTCGGTAAAAGCGTCTATCCCCGTGGTTAAAACCACCTCTCTATCTATGGGGAAACCAAGGGTGAACTTCAATAGATTTTTTGCCATTGTAATTTGAGTTTTGGCATTATCCACCGCGTATTGTAGGTTAGAAAGATTAATCTGAAGTTGAGAAACTGTTATGTCGTCTGTTAAACCCTCAGATTTAAGAGCCTCGGTTTGATTAGCCAGTTCCTCCAGGTTTTTCGCCGACGCTTCTAATGTCTTAAGGTTTTCCTCAGCTGCTACGGCCATTGCGTAGGCATCGTACACCTTTTTGCGAATTTCTTGGGTGGATAATTTGCGCTGTAATTTGCTTAGTTCAACCACCTCGCGTGCGGCCTTTAATCCTATAATATAACTACCATCAAATAGTAACTGGTTTGCAGTTACATCCAAATTCATGTTCTGCTTAGTACCAAAAATTACCGGTTGGAAAGTTCCAGGTTCGCCCCCGAAAAATTCTGCCGGTATTAACTGAACAGGTTGCTTGATAAAGTTTTGATATCCAGCCGAGCCATTTACTTGAGGTAAACCAGAGGCAATTACCTCGTTTACCCTTGCCTGGGCTTTCTCAACTTCCTCTTTGCTTTCTAACAAGGAGTAGTTGTGAACCAAAGCATAATCTTGGGCCTCGGCCAAACTAAAACTCTGCCCTTGCGCGTATCCAGTATTTCCAGACACTCCTGCAATAAAGAGGCAAAGAGCTAATATGCGTTTCATAGTTGTGGTTTGGGTTTATTCTGTTTTAAAATTTCAATTCCTTTTTGTGTACAACACCCACGTAGGTGGTAGTTAAAGAGTTGCTTTAAAGGGTTGTCGGTAAGAGAACCCAATAACAACCCGTGCTCCAATAAATGGTTTGTTGAGGCAATGTACAATGATGCAATTAAGTCTGCATCTAAATCATCTCGATATATTCCCTCTTCCATACCGCGGTTGAGGTTTTTAACAATGAGTTTTTTTACAAAATGCTCACGATGATCTTCAATTAATTTAAAAGCGTCTGGGTAATATTTTTCTAATTCGTAAAAAATGTTCTGGGAAACAGATTGTTTAGTTTTCGAAATACATGTTCCAATACTAAGCATTTCGGCAACTGCATTTTTTTGGTCGCTGCATATTTCACAAACCATTGATTGTACTTGTTCTAGATGTCTTTGTACCACTTTCGTAATTAGGGTTTCTTTGTCTGAAAACCACTTGTAAATGGTCTTTTTAGATACCTTAAGATGGCTTGCGATGTCGTCCATGGTAACGCTTTTAAAGCCGCGTTTTAGAAACAACTCGTGTGCACCGTCTAAAATGTTTGCCGTCTCTTTCTCCATAATCTGGGTACAAATTAAAGACAAAAAGACGTCGTCGGAAACTTAAAATACCTTAAAAGTTTCTAGAGTTTTTTATTCGATATAAGAAATGCTTGTAACACCTACATTTTTGCCGTTTTTTTGCTGGGAGAAAAAACAGATCTATGTCGACAGTCATTAAATCCATATTAAGCGAAGGAAAAGAAGGGGAGAAGCTCGTTATTAAAGGATGGGTTAGAACCAAGAGGGGAAGCAAAAACGTGAGTTTTATTGCACTCAACGACGGATCTTGTTTAGGAAATTTGCAAGTAGTTGCTGCTGTGGAGCATTTCTCGGAAGAGGATTTAAAAGACGTTACCACTGGAGCTTGTATCGAAGTGAGCGGAGCACTTGCGGCATCCCAAGGATCGGGACAAGCAGTGGAGCTAATCGCCGAGGAATTAAAAGTATTGGGTAAAGCCGATCCAGATAGTTTCCCTATGCAGCCCAAAAAACACAGCATGGAATTCTTGCGCGAACATGCCCATTTGCGTTTTAGAACCAACACCATGGCTGCCGTTTTCAGAATCCGTCACAACCTTAGCTTCGCTATTCATAAATTCTTTAACGATAGAGGATTTTACAATTTACATACTCCAATAATTACTGGATCAGATGCTGAAGGTGCAGGTGAAATGTTTAGGGTAACCACTTTGCCCGCAGACAATCCGCCTAAGACCGAGGAGGGTGCTGTAAATTATGCTGAAGATTTTTTCGGAAAAGAAACCAACCTAACCGTTTCGGGACAGCTTGAAGCCGAATTGGGTGCTTTGGCGCTTGGTAAAGTGTACACATTCGGACCTACTTTCAGAGCCGAAAACTCAAACACTACGCGTCACCTTGCAGAATTTTGGATGATAGAACCTGAAGTTGCCTTTAACGATCTAAAAGACAACATGGATTTGGCTGAGGACTTCCTCAAGTATTGCGTTCAATACTGCTTGGATAATTGCCAAGAAGATCTTGAGTTTTTGGATAAGCGCTTTGTGGATCTTGAAAAACAAAAGCCAGCAAATGAAAGGTCGGAAAAGGGTTTGATAGAACGTTTGCAAGAAATTGTTAGCAATAGCTTTGAGCGCATTACCTATACAGAAGCTATCAACGTGCTTCAGAACTCTAAGCCATACAAAAAGAAGAAGTTTAAATACCCAGTAGAATGGGGGACCGACTTGCAATCTGAACACGAGCGTTATTTGGTTGAGAAGCATTTTGGAAAGCCCGTTATCATTACCGACTATCCCGCTAGTTTCAAGGCTTTTTATATGCGCTTAAATGAAGATGGCCAAACTGTGGCAGCAATGGATATCCTTTTCTCTGGAATTGGAGAAATTGTAGGAGGATCGCAGCGCGAGGAAAGGCTAGATGTGTTGGAGCAAAAAATGAAAGAATTCGATATTCCAGCTGAAGAAATGTACTGGTATTTGGATACCCGCAGATTTGGAACCTGTGTGCACTCTGGGTTTGGTTTAGGATTTGAGCGTTTGGTGCAGTTTGTAACGGGAATGGGGAATATTAGAGACGTAATACCTTTTCCGAGAACTCCTAAAAATGCAGAATTTTAATTTTTTGCTTGTACCAAAATTTTGCAAAGCGTAAATTTTCGGCATGCTCAAGCAAACCCTTCAACAAAAGCTACTTCAAAAGCTATCTCCGCAGCAAATTCAGTTAATGAAATTGTTGCAGGTGCCTACTGTTGAGCTCGAGAAGCGCATTAAGCAGGAACTAGAGGAAAATCCAGTACTAGAAGAGGGTAGGGAAGAGCTTGAGACCGATAATGAATACGAAAACGAGTACGAGGAAGAAGATACCCGCACCGAGGCAGAAAAGGAAATAGATATTGAGGATTATCTCAACGATGATGATATCCCCGATTATAAACTATACTCCTCTAATCACGGAAAGGATGTTGAGGAAAAAGGGATTCCAATTTCTGGGGGATCAACTTTTCATGATAATTTAAAGGCTCAGCTGGATCTGAGAATTTTATCTGAAAAGCAACGAAAAATTGGGGAACACCTAATCGGAAACCTAGATGACGACGGATATCTGCGTAGGGAAATGGAAGCGCTGGTCGATGATCTTGCCTTTACGCAGAATATCCTGTGTGATATCGATGAACTCGAGGATGTTCTTTTGATTATCCAAGATTTGGAGCCCTATGGTGTTGGAGCGAGAAACTTGCAAGAGTGCCTTCAAATTCAGCTGGATAAGAAAAACCTGGATACCGAACCCCTGATTTTTGCCCATCGCATTATTGAATATCATTTCGAAGAATTCACCAAAAAGCATTACAAAAAAATCTTGGCCGACCTAGAAATTGAGGAGGAAGATTTGAAGGATGCGATTAATGAAATTACCAAGCTAAACCCAAGGCCAGGGAATAGTATGCAGGATTCGGTAAAAATAAATCAAACCGTAGTTCCAGACTTTTTGGTCACAGAACAGGATGGAGAATTGCAGCTTTCGCTCAACGGTAAAAATGCACCGGATTTAAGAGTTTCTAAGTCCTACCGCGAGATGCTACAACGCTACTCAGAAACAAAGCGAGATAAGCAAGCCACACTTTTTATAAAGCAGAAAATAGATTCAGCCCGTTGGTTTATCGATGCAATACAGCAAAGAAATCAGACCCTTATGCTTTGTATGTCAGCAATTTTAGAGATACAGCACGATTTCTTCCTTACTGGTGATGAAACCAAAATGAAGCCGATGATCTTAAAGGATATCGCTGAAAAAGTAGGTTTGGATATTAGCACCATCTCTAGGGTAGCGAATAGTAAGTATGTACAAACCGACTTTGGAACCTTTCTATTAAAGTCATTCTTCTCTGAAAGTTTAACCAAAAATGATGGTGAAGAAGTTTCTACCATTGAGGTAAAGAAAATCTTGCAAGACGCTATTGATGCAGAGGATAAGAAAAAGCCCCTAACCGACGAGAAATTGGCTAAAATCCTAAAAGAAAAAGGATATAATATTGCCCGTAGAACCGTTGCGAAATACCGCGAACAACTTAATATCCCCGTAGCAAGATTGAGGAAGGAGATATAGGGGGTTAACCCACCAAATATTCTGGGTTAAAGTTGACTTCATATTTTCGTAGTAAATCCTCATATTCATCTTTGAAGCTTTTCTTTTGGTGATGTTTCTCTTGGTTAAGAATGTAGTTATAAACTCCAGTTAAGTGGGAGTGACTATAGGTGAAAGCACCAAATCCATTTTGCCATTGAAATCTCTCCTTGACGAACCTAGATTTATTGATCCAATTGCAGGATCCTGTTTTAATTTCTCCAACCAATTTTGAGATGGCGATATTGGCTTTTGGCCTTTTTCTGAAATTATTCCCGACATGTATTTGAAAAGTTGTATTCGCCATTCTTTTTTAAGCAAGGGCTTTCGATATTTTGTGCCAAAAACAATGTGTATATAAATCCTGGTATATGTATTGGCCATGTTCTAATGGTTGAGAGTTAATAGAAGATACAAAAATCTGGTTGCAAGTATTCCTAGGTACCGCCCCTCTGGGGCTTGAAAAAAAAGGGGGTGATAATGGTTATAGAAATAACGCCCTTAGCAGGGCTAATGGCCCATCACCCAGATTGGAAAAGTCTTATAAAGGTCCTTAGGACCGATGTATTTATAACCCAGTAGAAGTCGGTGAACCCCAGCTCCAGAAGAGCGACATAAAAAAGGAAGGAAGTTCGGTAGCCAAGTCCGGAGGACTAGCAGTACTATAAGCAAGCAAGTAGTGGGAAGCCAAAACCCCGGAGGGGTGACACCCTTCTCAAGGCGCTCTACCAGTATTTCAGCCACAGTGGCCCCACCTTTGCTCATATCGGGAATCCTATTCAAAACATTAAATAATTTTAACAGATCCTTGTGGTTAGTATATATTTGGAGCGTTTTGCCAAAACCATTACAACCAAACTTATCCTTGAAATGAAGAATATACTTACCCTTATCGCTTGTATATTGGCGGGAGCTGTTATGGCACAATCGAAATTTGAAGTAAAACTAGATCTTGGTTTAAGCTCCGGTACCAGTACATATAATGTCGCTTCAGTAAACAATTATGGGTTACTTCCCTATACAGTCTTGGCTCAAAATATTCGAGAGGGACAGGAGTATGAATTGGATCATAGGGTTATCGATAAGAGTGCTATTCACCAACCTACAATTCTTATTTCCGCTGCTATTTTTAGAGGTGAAATGGTGGTAATAAAACTAGGTGCTGGAATGGGTGTGGTAAATAGTCACTATAGGTATCAGGAGATTAAGGCAATTCCAAAGAATTCTTCTTCCGAGGGGAGATATGAATCTTATTGGGCACATTACAGATCCATGCATCGTGTGATATATGTTGGTCCTGAATTTGAGGGAGAATTTATGCGTATTGCCAAAAACAAAATTAGCTTCAATGGTTATGCTGCATTTCGGGTAGGAATTCCAGTACAGTATAAAAATGAGTTGGACGAACAATATATGTACTATCCTATGGAATCCACACTGGAAAATTCAGAATTGGAAATTTCCGAATTGAAAAATATCGATATGCCAGATCCCATTTTTGTATTGCCTGAACTGGGAATGCGTGTGAACTGGAGCATCTACAAAAATTACGAACTTGGGATTTATGCTGGATACAGATTAAGCTCGCAACACAGCAACCCTGGAATTTTTAATAGCCAATCTGGATTTACCGGTGGATTGGCGCTTGGATTTTAACACTTCTAAAAAAAACAAATGTCTTTAAGGTCAATTTCTCTTTTAATAGTAACAGTTTTTATAGCGGGTTTCGGTGTTCAGGCTCAATCTGGCGCTTCATTCGAATCGCAATGGCAAGTGGGTAAGCAAACCTTTATGATTGGTAATTCCTTCACCTTATTATCCTGGGCGGATGCACTAAGATTTGAGGGTGCTAGCAACTATAAAAAGTATTTCAGAATACCTGATGAAACTGGTGCAAGATTGAGATTTAGTGGCCGTCAAGATCCTATTCATGTTCAGGGCTTTAATGTCGGAATCAAAGTATGGGAGAATAAAATCTGCAATTTTCAAATAAGAGGTACTGTAAGTATGTTGAGGGTTAAAAGGGGTTTTTATCTTCTCTCTAAATACACCGAAGAAAGAACAGTAGATCCAAACGATGACCTAATAGAATCTTTAGATCTTGATTTCGATTATTATTCTACCCAGTTAAACCCAGGGATAGAGCTTTCTTATTTGATTGGGAAAATGGGAGAAAGAATTTCGGTTTACGGAGAAACTTCATTTCAATATAGCGCTATTGCCTTCAACAAAAGCCATGTAATGGTAACGGAGGAGTCCAACGAAAACAATACAGGGAATGTTGGTTCTCAAATAACCGTTGCGGTTGACGATTACCGTTTGGATAATTTTATGATGGGCGCAGATTTGGAGTTTCACTACGACTTTAAATCTGGTAAATCTGTTTATCTCGGGGTGGGCATTTTACACCTCGATGCTTTAAATGATTCTGGAGATGCGTGTTGTGATATAAAACCTGCGTCAAAAGATCTTACCAATTATAGTATTAGTCTCGGGGTGCAGCTATAGGAGCTTCAATTGAGTTATTCGGCTTAAAAAAAATAAAATTACCAGCTAGAAAAAGACATGAAATTCATCCTTACCCTGCCCCTTTTGCTAGGCAGTTTATTTGGTTTAGCACAGCAGATTAATAACAGACCAGGTACGCTTATAAACTACGATTTAGAGCGACGAGTTTTCAATGGAAATGGTAGAGGAGCAGACCAAACTCCATTTAGTAAGTATTACAAGCATTATGATAAGCTTGAAAAATATGAAGATCCTGACTTTGTAAGTAAAGGTCAGAGCATTGAAGAATATTTTTCAGCTATTTCCATCTTTCAAAAAATTCATCAAGAAAAATATTCTGTAATCTACCTTGGAATGGGGTTACAACGGAAAAGATTCTCCTATTCCACCCAGGAAATATATACCAAAATGGAGGCGGAGTATGATGATGGTGGAAACTTGCAGCATTTGCAACTAAAAACGAATAGTTTTTATGCAGATTTTTCTGCCGAGTCCACCTACCTGACTTTGGCTGCTAGCTTTCAATCCAGAATTTTAGGTTTGTTTCAGAATAAACTACAAACCTATCTTTTCGCCAACTTCACCTTTGGAATGGAGTTAAGCCACTCCAATAACCTAACCGAGTTTGTAAGTGACTATGAAACGGAATATGATCGGTCTTCCGGTAGTCAAAGCTCATCGCTTAGTAATAGTGATGCTGTCCAGGAGAATCTGGAATTCAATAGAAACAATATGGTAATACCGGAAATAGGTATCAATGTTCTGTACCCCATTTTCCAGAAGTATTATGTGGGAATATCGGCCTCGGTTAAAATGATAGATTACGTTAATAATGGTGTCTATACCGATCAAAGTCCCTTCGTTTCTGGTGGGTTAACCTTTGGATTTTAATTTTTAGCGTAACTCTCCTTTTGCCAGCTTTAGGTATAGATCTTCTACTTTTTGTCTTGCCCAGGGAGTGGTACGTATAAACTTAAGGCTAGATTTCATTGTTGGATTGCTCTTAAAGCAGTTGAAATCCAAGCGCAATGCCAACCCGTCCCATCCATACTTTTCCTGAAGGGCTGAAAGCATGTCTGCTAACTTAACTCCGTGAAGGGGGTTATTGGGTTGTTTTTCTGGAGGGTTACTGTTTCTTTTCATGCTAGGAGGTCCCAAATTTTTGGTCCATAAATCAATCCGGCAACAATAAGTGCTCCCCCTGCCGCGAAGAAAACTGCTCCCGCAGCTAGGTCTTTAATTCTTCCTACCGAGGGATGACGATCTGGATGAACAAAGTCCATTAGATCTTCAATTACTGTGTTCATTACTTCCATAGATAATACCAGAGTGGCGGCAACTACGGTAACTGCCCATTCCATGGTGTTTAGATTGAGTAAGTAATTAACCACCAGTACCAATAGGAAAGAAATCAAATGAAACCGAACATGCCTTTCCATAAGTGATTTCCAAGCCCCTTTTGCGGCATAACCAAAGCTTTTATATTCTTCTTTAAAACTCACGACTTTAAGCTTAATTGCCATTTCCATGCGTGCTTGAGGGCTTCGGCTAAACTATATTTTGGCTTCCAGCCAAGGATCGTATTAATTTTTTCGGTGTTTGCGTAAACAGATTCAACATCTCCCGGTCTGCGTGGACCAATTTTGTAGTTGAAATCGGTGCATTCTTCTTTAAAGCAGTTCACCACCTCAAGAACCGTATTTCCATGTCCGGTTCCGACATTAAAAACATCTACACCCAGATCTTGCTTTTTGTTGTAATCCAAAGCGTTTACGTGGGCATCTGCCAAATCTACTACGTGGATGTAATCTCTAATAGCCGATCCATCTGGAGTTTTATAGTTGTCTCCAAAAACGGTTAGGCACTCCCTTATTCCGGCAGCGGTTTGCGTAATAAATGGAACAAGATTGTTAGGTACACCGAGTGGGAGCTCTCCAATTTTTGCGCTAGGGTGCGCCCCAATTGGGTTGAAATATCTTAGTAAAACCGATCTGAAATTGGGATTCGCTTTCTGATGGTCTAGAATAATATCCTCGCAAATCATCTTGGTATTACCGTAAGGCGATTCTGCCTTTTGTCTTGGAGTATCCTCCTTTACTGGTAATTTTTCTGGTTGCCCATAAACCGTGCAGCTCGATGAAAAAACAAGGTTGTTTATCCCAAATTCGAGCATTACTTGAAGCAAGGTAACAAGTCCGCCAACATTATTGTGGTAGTACATAAGCGGCTTTTCTACTGATTCGCCAACGGCCTTGTATGCGGCAAAATGAATTACTCCGGCTATTTCAGGATTTTCTTCAAAAACACGGGATAGGTCTTCCTTTTTTGTGCAGTCGCCCAGGTAAAAAGGGAGCCTTTGCTCACAAAGTTCCTCCAGAACGCTTAGAACCCTTAGTTCTGAGTTATTAAGATTATCAATTATAATGGGTTGGTATCCAGCTTCAATCAATGAAACTACGGTATGCGAACCGATAAATCCCAATCCACCTGTGACTAAAATTTTGCTCATGCCAGAATAGAATGCCTCGCAAATTAATAAAGTATTTCAGGCTCAATCGATTTAAATAGATTTGTGTCAACGCAAAAACACATCATGAAATATCAGGCATTAGTTGTAGACGAAATCGACGGTACTTTTGTAAAAACGATCAAGACTTTAAATCGTAAAAACCTCCCTGATAATGAGGTGCTTATAAAGGTTGAATATTCGGCTCTAAACTATAAAGATGCTCTTTCCGCTTCGGGACATAAAGGAATCACGCGAAATTTCCCACATACCCCAGGTATCGATGCCGCGGGCGAAGTGATTGAATCAAAATCCGATCTATGGAAAGCGGGTGATAAGGTAATTGTTACCAGCTATGATTTCGGGATGAACACCGCAGGTGGATTTGGTGAGTTAATTTCAGTTCCAGCCGAATGGCCCGTTCGTTTGCCTTCGGGTTGGACAACCAGAGATGCCATGATAATGGGGACTTCTGGCTTTACGGCAGCGCTGGCCTTGTATAAAATGGAAGAAAACCGGCAGCACCCAGATATGGGTCCTATTTTGGTTACAGGTGCCACAGGGGCATTAGGTACGGCCTCTATTGCCTTGTTGAAAAAAGCGGGATATAATGTTATTGCTTCTTCTGGGAAAGAGTCGGCCTATGGCGATCTCGAAGTTTTGGGCGCCGATGAAATAATTTCTAGAGAAGCGGTTGATGATCAATCGAACAAGCCATTTTTAAGTCCAAAATGGGCGGGTGCCATCGATTCGGTGGGAGGAAATACCTTGACTACAATATTAAAAGCCGCTATGGCCAATGCTAACGTAGCGGTATGTGGACTTGTAGCTTCGCCAGAGTTCTCTGCTACAGTTTACCCGTTTATCATCAAGGGGAATAATTTGCTGGGAATAGAAACCGCAACCTGTCCGCGATGGGTTAGAGAAAAACTGTGGGAAAACTTGTCTGGAAAATGGAATTTCTCCCTACCTCAGCACATGATAAGAGAGGTTGGTTTGGATCAACTTGAAACTGAGATTGAAAGGATGTTATCCGGAAAGAGTTTCGGCCGTGTAATTTTAAAACACCAGTAGGCAGCATAAGAAGCAAATTTGCGTCTGTATTTATAGCGAAAGATTTAAGGTTAATAGCTTGAAAATGTTAATTTTAAGTCCAGCGCTTAAAACCAACAAATGCTTTACCCACGACCCCGGCGTAGTTTGATCAACAAACTGCTTGGAATTGTTGTCTTTACAATTCTGAGTTGGAGTTGTTATGGTCAGTTACCAGGGATACCTATCGGTGGTCCTGGGGTACCCGGTGGTGGAGGTGGAGTGCCTGGGCCTCCAGATATTCCAGATAATTTTTTCTACGAGTATCCCAATCCCTATGCGAACAAGGCGGTTTCTTATCGTTCTATTTATTTATACACTCAAGAAGAACTCGATGCCTTTATAACCGGAGGCAAAATAATCTATGGGATCTCCTTTGATGTAATAAACAGAAATGGAGCGCCTCTTAGAAATTTCACTATTTCTATTGCCGAGGTGGATTACGATGAAATTCCAGCAACAGGTGTAAACGAAAATTTCAAGCAAGTTTATTTCCGGAACTCATTTACCGAAAATGATGGGAATAATGTTCACGAGTTTTCACAACCCTATTGTTACGATAGCGGAAAAAACCTGCTCATTCAGGTTTGCGTGCAAAACCAAGAGGGTGAAATGACGCAAAACGCGGGGGTAAACACCAGTTTTCCCGATTCGGTAAAATATTACTCGTGGCACGATTGGTCTAATAACAGTGTTTATCTCTGCGATACGGTAACTAGCAACGGTCAGCGCTATCTTAATAGACCCATTATTTCATTTTATGCCAACCCCATTGGTGTGAATGACTTTATTACTACGAAGGCAGAAAATCCCTCGGGATTGGAGTTCGTGGGTTCGGTGCACATTCCAAAAATTACGATCCGAAACTTTAGTTGTAATAGTTATTCTGGTTATGAAATTGGTTACCAGGTGGAGGGACAACAGGCCAACCGGGAATATCCAGGTATAACCATGACCAAAAACGAAACCAGGAGTTTTACTTTTCAAAACCCGGTTACCCTAGATAAACCAGGGTTTAAAATCATAAAATACTGGGTAAACAATCCCAACGACATCAATCGAAATAACGACACCATAACTCGGTTAATATGGGTTAGGAAAGATCAGTTTGAAGGACTGGATTACACAGGTACTGATTTTTGGGTTGGATATATGCAGAACTTCAGCAATCCAGCTTCGCTAGAGCAGAAAATATTTATCACTTCTATCGATACTGCAAACGTTACCGTTAGCCTGCCCAGTTTAGGTTGGAGCCAAACGGTTTCGGTTCTGCCTTTCGACGTGAAAACTGTGGATGTGCCGGTAAACTATGGTGGCTACACCATTGCCTGCGACCAAGTTGGGGTAAGGCAGCCTATAGGAATTAGAGTGAGTTCCGATAAGGAGATTTCGGTTTACGTGTTATCCAACGCCCCCCAAAGCTCGGATGCATATCTCGCTATACCAACACCCTCACTGGGACGAGAGTACTATAGTATTGCTCCCGTTGGAACCTTCTTTGCCGCTGAGGTGGGAGAAACTACGGAGGAAGAATTACCGGCCGAAATCTTGTTAATTGGAACGGAGGATAGTACCGTTGCGGAAGTGGTATTATCTGCTCCAGCAAATGGAAAACAAAAAGGGGATACCATAACAACCCTACTCAATGCTGGTGAGACCTATCTTATTAAAGCAGAGGTTGAGCGCACGGTTGGCATACCCACGAACACTTTCGATTTAACGGGAAGTAAAATTACTTCAAACCATAAAATAGGGGTAATTGGCGGATCGCAATGTGCTACGGTACCTGGGTTTGGCCAACAGGGGGCTTGCCAGTATTGCGACCATATTATGGAACAGCAAACCCCGGCTACCTCATGGGGAAATAGCTATTACCTAACCGATTTTGCCTTTAAACCCGGCGATGATATTGTAAGAATTGTAAGCGGCGATTACCCTTCTACTACGGTAAATGTAGGTGGAACGGTATATGTGCTTAATGGAGCGGGCGATTATGTCGATCATAAATTTCAAGGTGAGCTTAGAATTTTAGCAACCAACCCTATCCAGGTAGTACAAATGTGTACAGGTGGGCAATGTGCCCCGCGATCTAGTACCGATCCCTTTTTTATTAATGCTTTACCAGATGTACAATGGGGATCGAATTACACCTTTAGTACAGTAATTTCTCCAACCTTCCCGCTACATTACATCAATGTCGTAAAACGCGCCAAAGTCGGAAGAGTAGCCATTGATGGTAACATGATAAATCAAGGCCTTTTTAAAAAGGTGGGGAATACAGATTATTATGCTGCAAAAATTAGGGTTTCAGAAGGGACTCACATGGTCACAAGTGATACCACCATCTCCGTTTCTGTGTATGGCTTTGGTTTGGACGATGGCTACGGCTTTCCCGGTAGCGGTGCAAAATTAAAACCAGTAAATACCCCTCCTCCAGTTCTCACCACGAGCAAGGAAGATGTTAGTTGTTTTGGATATAAGGATGGAAGCATTACCGCTGTAGGCTCCGAGGGCACCCCTCCCTATATTTTTATTTGGGATGACGGTTTTATTGGAGACACTAGAGACAGTTTAGATGTGGGAACCTATGTGGTTACCATGCTAGATGATTATGGATTTAGCGAGCGCGATACCATTGTAATATTACAACCAGATACTTTTATCGTAAGCACTAAGGCAGACTCCATAAGCTGTTTTGGTTTGGCCGATGGTAGGGCTGAGGCTGTAATTAAGGGAGGGGTAGAACCTTACAACAACCCGAGATGGAATACTGGTGAAACGGCACTGGTTTTGGAAAATTTATCCTCCGAATTGTTGTGGTATGAGGTTTCAGATGCCGAGGGCTGTAGAGCTGCGGATACGGTGTTAATCCCACAACCCGACCCGCTTTATTTTAATGCGGTTGTGAAACAAATTTCTTGTTTTGGTAAGCAGGATGGAAGAATAGATCTATACCCATCTGGAGGAAACGGAGCGTATAACATTATTTTTCTCGATGAGTCGGGAAATCCCTCTGGAAATAGGAATTTAAAGGAGGGCTTTTACGATATCCATATCACAGATCAAAAAGGGTGTTCGGCAGATACAACCGTAGAAATTATAATGCCTGAGCGCTTAACGCTGGATATTAATACCCTGCCTAGCGGATGTTACGATGCCGCTACAGGAAGGGTGTTTTTAAATGGAAAAGGCGGAACAGGAGATTACCAATATGCCCTGGAGCAACAAGGGTATAGCCTGGATTCAATATTTAACGGCTTAAAGAAGGGTAAATACGACGTGTACATCCGGGATGAAAATGGATGTTTTTACAATCAGGTAGCTGATGTGCCTACGGTTCCAATTCCCGATTTTGAAATTGCCATACAAGCTGATCACTGCTCCCAAAAAATGGGCGAAGCAACTCTTCAGGGAAGTGGAGGTACGGAGCCCTACAATGCTGAATGGGTAATGGATGGAGATACCCTATCGGGAAATGAAATCTCTGGATTGGGTGAAGGGGTTTATACTGTAATTGCAAGAGACCAAAACTGTAAGGAGCAGATTGAGTTTACAGTAACGGATTATAAAGATCCCGAATTCACATTTGATTTAACACCACCACACTGTGGATTAAACAATGGGAAAATTGTTTTCGATGTAACTCAGTATACATCCTACTACAATCTAAAATCCTTTTTGGGGCAGCCCTTTGATGGGGATAGTTTGAATAATCTAACTCCAGGTACCTATTACCTGCAAGTGTCCGATAGCCTTTGTTCGGTGGACACCGTGGTTAAGGTGAATCGCATACCAGATCTGGAAATAGATTACAGTATTATTGAGCCAGAGCGTTGCGATACAGCAAATGGAAGCGCACAAGTTTTTGCAAGGGGAGGGAAGGGATCCTACAGTTATCAATGGCAAACCTCTCCAAGAGTAGATTCAAATTATTTGGGTGGAAAAAGAACGGGGTCCTATGAAATTCAGGTTAGCGATACTTTCTGTACCAAGAGCTTTAACATTTTTATTCCCAAGGAAACCAGTCCTAAGTTATTTGTAAACACAGAGCCAACGCATTGCGATGCGGATAATGGCTGGATTAGAGTTTCGATTGCGGGTGGCTCTGGGAACAACAATTTTTATTGGGAGGAATTTCCTGAAATAAATGATGGTTACATCGAGAATTTAGATTCTGGAACTTACCACTTGCGATATACAGATGGATACTGTGTGGTAAACAAAGAAATATCGGTGGGTCGGGTTAACGATTTTAGTATATCCACCCAATCTACTCCAACTCACTGCGATTTAAATATTGGAGAAGCGGAGATTATTCCCAATCCTCAAGGAAGCTATATCTATCGATGGATTGGAAATCCTGAAAACACCAGCAATCAAATAGGTGGATTGGATTCTGGATGGATATCCTTTGAGGTGGAAAATGAGAACTGCATTTTCAAGGATTCCATTTTGGTATCTAAAGTTCCAAATCCAGAGATAAGCGCCGTTAGCAATGAGGCTACTTGCGAAGAGGCGAATGGTCAGGTTATTTTATCGGGTAACAGCAGTACCGGGCAATTTACTTTTACCGATAGCACGGGCAGCACTGTAAGCGACACGGTTAAAGGTCTTTGGCCTGGCTTGCATACTTTTACCATTAACGATGGTTATTGTGCCACATCGGGAACTTTTAGGGTGCACGAAATTGAAGCACCAAAATTAAATCCCGACTTAACTCCAGAGTCTTGCGGAAATAGAAATGGATCTATTCAGGCCAGCCCTACAGGGTTAGCTCCTTTCTCCATTGTTTGGGCCGATAATTTTTCCAACGGATTTAACAGGTATAACCTTTCAGCAGGTGTATACCCCTATGCTTTTACCGATGGCAGGTGTACCATGTTGGATACAGTGATTTTAGAAAATAAACCCACGAGTCCATTGATCTTGCAAACATCTAAGCTAGATGCAACTTGCGGTGAGAATAATGGTTACCTCAAAATCGAAGTAAGTGGAGAGGAGGCGCCTTACCTAATTTCATGGAATAAACCAGAAATGGGGAATAAGTTGGAGCACAGTAATTTGGCTCCCGGCGTCTATTTTCTTACCGTGGCAGGAGCGATCTGTAAAGAAACCGTACCCTTCGTAATAAAGGACTTACCCCCCTTGACAGTCGAGACAGAAGTAATTAAAAATGCCGATTGCGGAGAAAATTCTGGTCAGGTACTTTTTAATTTATCCAATGTCACTGGAAGCGCGGAGTTGGACATGGGATCTGAGGTTATAACTTCTTTCGATACGCTGAAAAATCTTGGTCCGGGAAATCACAGCTATACGGTTTACGACGAAATGTGTGCGGTTCAAGGAAGTTTTAATATCCCAATTGGAAGCGATTTAAAATACACCATCTACTCCTTTCCAGAAAAATGTAACCAACAAGATGGAGAGATAGAAGTGGTACCCACTCAGTTTTCTTCTTTGTTGGATATCGTATGGGATGATGGTAATAAGGATTATCAAAGAACTGGTCTGAAAGCCGGGGCGCACAGTTTCACCATTTCAGATTCACTGTGCTCCTATTCCCGCACCGTAAACCTAATTAACGGAGCGGCGCCACAAGGGAAAATTAATGTGCTACGTAGTGAGGCGTGTAACCAAAAGGATGGAGGCGCTGAATTTGTGAATAGGGTTGGGGTAAATTCATTTGTTTGGAGTAATGGTATATCCAACCAAACGGTTAATAATACCCTTACCGCTGGGGTGGTACGAGTAACCGCAACCAACCAGTTCTGTGTTAGGGAATTTGTAGATACAATTCCTTTTACCTATGGACCAGTAATGAGTCCGGTGGTGGTGCCTGAATATTGCCAATTAGATAATGGTCAAATTCTATTTAATCCTTGGGTCGAAAGTTCCCATCACCCTTATCTTTTCAAGAATAATATTACCGGTGAGGTATTTAGTCAGGACTATCGCCTAAACCTAAATGCAGGTACTTATTCCTACACATTAACAGATAGCAGAGGGTGTTCTAATACTTGGACGGGCGAATTGGGTGAGGAAATTACCCAGTTGTTAGGAGGGAAAATTTATACCCTTCCTGATCCACCTGTTGTAGGATCCGAGGTGATATTAAGTAGCAGTCTTCCACAAGACTGGTCTAACTATTTATGGGTAATAGGTGGCGATACTTTAGAAGGAGAATTACCAAGACATACCTTAAGGAGTGATTCTACTTTAATAAAATTATTAGTCAAGCATTCTGGAGGATGCATAGACGAAGTTTCCCTATTGGCCATTGCAGATAAGCAAGACTTATTTTTCCTTCCCAATTCCTTCTCTCCAGATGGAGATGGGATTAACGATAGATATTACCCTGTTGCAGAAGACATTTTAAGCTGGAAAGGGCAGATTTTCAATCGATGGGGAGAGCTTGTGTACAGTTTCACCCATGCAGACGAACCTTGGGATGGTACCTATTTGGGCCAACTGGTAGACAATGGCATTTACCCGGTTAAATTCACTTACATCCGAACCGATGGAACCAAAGGCTTCGTGGATGGAATGGTTACGGTGCTTCGTTAAAGAACCCCAGACTTGTTAACATAGTATCTCTTCTAAGACTGTTGAGGTAGAAGCCTTTACTATTCCAAATATGGCGCGCCACGATACCTCTAAATCTTTCGTTTATTCGCTCCTTTTGGTCAGCACTTAGTTTTTTATACTGAGATTTTGAAGCAGAAATTTCTTTCAACATGCGGTCTACTATTGTGTCTGGAATGGTGAAACCGTTAAGGAAGGACTCCAGTCCCATAGCTTCTAATTCTTTACGTTGTTTGTTAGCGTAGTTGAAACCGAAAGCATTCATATTCCCTACGTATACAAACCCAGATAGAATTTCTGAATTCCCTGTAGTGTCTAAAGGGACAAAAACATCGGGAATTATACCACCTCCACCGTAAACAATTTTACCCTTTGGTGTGGTGAATTTAAGCGAGTCCGTAACCTTTATGCTATCTCTGTGGAAGAGTTCCCCACTTTCGTAGCGGAGGTAATAATCTTCGTCGTAATCTATGTTACCCCCGTAGGGTTTTTGTATACAGCGCCCTGTTGGAGTGTAATATCTAGCAACGGTAAGTCTAAGGGCGGAATTATCTTTAAGACTCAATTGTTCTTGAACCAACCCTTTACCAAAAGATCTTCTACCTACTATAGTCCCACGGTCGTGATCCTGAATGGCTCCCGCAACAATTTCTGAGGCTGAGGCGGAAAATTCATTGATAAGAACTGTTAGATGGATGTTTTGATACTTACCTTCTTTCTTCGAAAAATACTCTCGTTTATTGCCTTTGCCTTGGGTGTACACAATTAGTTTGCCCTTGGGTAGGAGTTGTTCGCAAATTTTAATGGCAGCGTCTAGATACCCCCCTCCATTATTTCTAAGGTCGATAACTAGGTGTTGGATATTTGGATGGCTTGCGGACAAAGAATCCATTGCACCCATAAACTCTTCGTAGGTCGTTTTCGCAAATCGACTGATTTTAATGTATCCTGTGGTGTCGTTTACGCCCAACGCGGCGTCTACGCTTTTTATCGGAATTTCGTCCCGAGTAATTTCAACGGGAATCAGTTTGTCTTCGCCCTTCCTTCTTACTTTAATGTTAACGATGGAGCCTTTTCTCCCGCGAAGAAGTTTAACCACTTCGGAGTTCTTAATTCCCACACCAGCTATGGTGTCATTTTCAACCACAATAATTTGGTCTCCAGGTATTAATCCAGCTTGTTCCGATGGACCTCCGGCTATGGTGTGTACTACGTGCAGTGTGTCTTTATTTACTACAAACTCTATCCCTATCCCTTCAAAATTTCCTTCAAGAGGTTCATTAATGGCATTAAAATCTTCTTTGCTAATGTAGTAGGAGTGTGGGTCTAATTCTTCGAGAACCGTTTTAATGGCTTTATCAATAAGACGCTCCTTCGCGACGGTATCTACATAGTTTTCGTCTATGTAGTTTATAATCCGGGAAAGTTTGTTGTTGCTTCCTGTGGGGATTATGAATTCAATGTTTTTAGATCCAATGTTATTGGCCAAGTAAAACCCCATCCATACACCTAGAATTAGAGTTGCGGCAAAAACTAGAGGTAGGAAAAAACGAAGCGATTTCATCTATGGATTTTCGATTTGCTTGATTAATATGCCCGCTTCTTCTAGAAAATCGAGACCCGAGCTATCTTTATATTTTGTTCGGAAAACTACTCTTTTAATTCCGGCTTGCAGAATTAATTTGGAGCATTCTTTACAAGGAGAAAGAGTGATGTATAGCGTTGCATGTTTAGCACTATTTCCGCTCTTGGCAACCTTGGTAATTGCGTTAGCTTCCGCATGGAGAACGTACCAATGCGTTTCGTAGTTTTCGTCTTCACAATCATTAGGAAATCCAGATGGGGTACCGTTAAAGCCATCGGAAATAATCATGCCTTCTTTAACGAGAAGTGCTCCCACCTTTTTGCGATTGCAATGTGAAAGTTGTCCCCACTCTTGAGCCATTTTTAAATAAGCTCTATCGAACCTATCTTGCTTCTTGGGGTCGTCGTATGTTAGTCCATCTAGTACTGACATGGCTTTAAATATAAAAGCCCCACCAAACAGGCGGGGCTATGTACCCAGGGCCGGGCTCGAACCGGCACTCCCGAAAGAACTGGTGTTTGAGACCAGCGCGTCTACCAATTCCGCCACCTGGGCATTCCAATAGGTGCGTTTTAACTCGATTGTTTCCGAGATCCGCCACCTGGCAACTTAACTGAAGATTTCTCAAAATTAATTGAGATTTTTGCCTCGGTTAAGGGTGCACAAAAGTAAAAAAATATCTATTCGCGCTTAAGGTGATCTTAATTACTTGTAAATAAACTTTTTAATACTTTGCTAAAAGCTTACCTTTGCGCCTCCAAAAATTTTTCTCATGGAAGATAATTCTCGCATTTTTTACGGTCAGGCATCTAAATACTTGGCAGAAAAAATAGCTACGGCATACGGAAAACCGCTAGGAAACGTAGTGTTTAACCGCTTTAGCGACGGAGAATTTCAACCTTCTTTCGAGGAGTCTATTAGAGGAAAAGATGTGTTTATAGTGCAGTCTACCTTTGCACCATCAGACAACCTAATGGAATTGTTGATGTTGGTAGATGCGGCGAAAAGAGCTTCTGCAAAAAGAATTGTTGCGGTTGTTCCTTATTTCGGTTTTGCACGTCAGGATAGAAAAGACAAGCCAAGGGTAGCAATTGGATCTAAACTGGTAGCTAACCTTTTGACAGCTGCTGGAATTAGTCGTTTGGTTACCATGGATCTTCACGCAGATCAAATTCAAGGTTTTTTCGAGGTTCCTGTGGATCACCTTTTTGCAAGTACACTGTTTACCAACTATATCAAGGAATTAAATCTACCTAATCCAATTATGGCAGCTCCAGATACTGGAGGTACCAAAAGAGCTAATGCCTATGCAAAGCACTTGGATTTAGATATGGCGATTTGTTATAAGCACCGCAAGGTGGCGAACCAAGTAGCCGAAATGATTTTAATTGGTGACGTTAAAGGCAAGGATGTAATTCTTGTTGATGATATTATTGATACTGCTGGTACCATCACTAAAGCCGCAGATATCATGATGGAGCGTGGAGCTAGTAGTGTAAGAGCACTTTGTACACACGCTGTTTTAAGCGGACCTGCTTACGAGAGAATCGAAAAATCTTCTCTAACGGAGTTGGTGGTAACTGATACCATTCCATTAAAGCAACAATCCAACAAAATTAAAGTGATTGAAGTAGCGCATTTATTTGCAGATGTTATTAAGCGCATCCAGAACTACGAGTCTATTAGTTCTCACTTCATTATTCAAGGGTAAATAATAAACAACCATAAAGCAAACTGATGAAAAAAGTAAAATTGAGCGGTTCTCCCCGTGAGAACGTAGGGAAAAAAGAGTCAGTGGCGTTAAGAAATGCAGGTAATGTACCTGCTGTGCTTTACGGTGGCGAAAAACAAGTACATTTTTCGGTATCGCGCCTAGACGTAGCTAAAGTGATTTATACACCAGACGTGTATAATGTGGAGTTGGATATCAATGGTGAAAGCTACAATGCAATCGTTAAAGATGTACAGTTTCACCCTGTAACTGATGCCATAGTGCACATCGACTTCCTAGAGCTTATTCCTAACAAAGAGGTTAAGATTAAGCTTCCTGTGAAAATCGTTGGTAACTCTATCGGTGTAAGAAACGGGGGTAAACTTATGGTAATGTTCCGTAAGTTGGATGTTAGAGGGCTTCCAGAAGCAATTCCTTCTGAATTCGAAGTAGATATTACCAAGTTAAGAATTGGTACTTCTATCCGTGTTAAGGAGCTTTCTGCCGAAGGTCTTACTTTCTTAAACAATCCTAACGCAATGGTAGTTCAAGTACGTACTGCACGTGGTGCGGTAGATACCGACGACGAAGAGGATGAAGAAGGTGAAGGAGAAGCAGCAGCAACTGAAGAAAAAGCTGCTGAGTAAAAACATCTCAATCTGTTAGTATTATGAAATACCTGATCGTAGGATTAGGGAATCCGGGTGCCAAGTACGAAAACACTCGACATAATATTGGTTTTAAAGTGTTGGACGCTATGGGAATAGCGTCCAATTCTTTTTTTGAGGAATGCCGCCATGGTTGGATGGCTCAAACCTCATTTAAATCCAGACAAATTATTCTCCTTAAGCCTAATACTTATATGAACTTAAGCGGGAAAGCTGTTGCTTACTGGATGCAGCAGGAGAAAATTAAACTTGAGAATATTTTTATCATCACCGATGATCTTGCTCTTCCATACGGAACCATTCGTATAAGGGGAAAAGGGAGTGATGGTGGGCACAATGGCCTAAAGGATATTCAGCGCGTTCTTGGAACCCCTAAATATGCCCGTCTTAGATTTGGAGTGGGTGCCGATTTTCAAAAAGGACAGCAAGTAGATTACGTCCTAGGCGAATGGAATCAGGAAGAATCTAAAACCATAGACGACCTGATTAAAAAGTCGGCCGATGCTGCCTTCTCTTTTACGTTTCATGGGTTAATGAATACCATGAATAAATTTAATGGCTAGTTTTTTTAGCTCGTAGTTCGTAGCTCGTAGCTCGTAGTTTGTGGGAATGGCTAAATGGCTTTATTCTCTTATCACCTTTTGCAAGCTTTTGTACAGCGTTTCAATGATTTGATTATTAATTACATCGTTTTTAACCTCCAATTCTATTCCTGCGTATTTTGGGCCTAATTTTTTCCTCAAATACGTGGTAAATCCATCTGCAGTTCCCAAATAGGGGTAGTTAAATCGCACTTTCAAATTTGGATCTATAGCTCGTATCGACTCCTTAAATTTTTTCGCAAACTCTCTTTCTATAGGGTTTTTTGGGTCGTACAATAATCCGATATCTGCATTCCGAATTTCATTTCCTAATACTGGTGTAAAGCTATGGACAGAAAGATGAAGGAATTCCTTCCCTTCAACAATTTGTCCCCAACAGGCTTTTTCTACTTTATTTCTGTAGGGTAAATAATAAGAGTTAATTAGGTTTTTTCTTGTTTGCTTATCTAGCTTTTTAGAAAACTCCGAAAACAGTTTGGGGTGATGTAAGGACCGGTTTACTTCTATTAATAATCTAGAATAGGGATAATAAAAACTTGCGAAAGCCAGCTTTTGTAGTCCACTAAAAATGAGTTTTGCACCTATGTCGTACGCCCGATGCGTTTCAGCAACCTTCTCATTTTGTGCAAAAAGATTGCTGAATTCATGGGGCAATTCATTGCTGTAGTGTTCGCAACTGATTATTAAATTCATTTGGTAAATAGTGCATTATGCTGCAAACAGCGAATCATTTCTTTATTAATTTCAGCTATGCCCTGTGCGTTGGGGTTGGCGTTGAATCTAGATTCCATCCTGCTAGCAAGACTTCCATTTTCAACGATGTAGCTTAGCGTGTTAAATTGGTCTGCGGTAAGTGATGTCTTATATCTGTTCAGCAGTTGTTTCCATACCTCTCCGAGATTTTCCACCTTTTCATCAATTCCCAAATGCTTTGTCAAGTCTGGGTAAGTCGTTTTTGCCTTCTCTGCATCTTTTATTGCCGCTAACAATTGTTGTGCAAGCAAATCGGTATCCAACAGAGCCAATTTTGATATTTCCGCCTCCGACTGCTGGCATAAATCTTTTAGAACCGCCACAATTAGGCATAAGATGGCGATATCCACTTTTGGAGCTTCTTGATTGTCGATTATTCGAATCTCAATGGCACCTCTATCAAAGCGTGCAATGGCTCCCCTAGAATTTAGGAAGTGATGATCTAAAATACCCTCAGAATCAAAGGGACGGATAGCATCTTTAATTGGGTTAAAGATTTTTTGATGGTAGGCTTCCTTACTGTAAACTGGCTCAGGAATTACTTTTCCAGCGATAATGGGGATCTTTTGCTGGTTTTTCCGGTAATATTCCAGTCGAGTGTCTTTAAATCCACTCAGCGCACCATCTAAAATGGGTGTGCTTGCCGTAAGGGCAGGGATGAAGGGTAAAATTGCTCGGATCGCAGCATGCAATTTGCGGAACTCACCATCTCCTTGAAAGGGTAGGTTGATATGGGTACTTTGTAAATTGCTCCATCCATGACCTTTACAGTTAAACACCCTATCGTAAAGGGCGTAAATTTCATTGTATTCGTGCGGCCAAATTTTAGTCTCCGTTAAAGGGTCTACGGTAGGATGCGCACCACCTGGCATAAGAATGGCATTGTGCTTTTCCAAAAGTTTATTAATAGCGGTCACATTACTGTGAAATGCCTCTGCCATGGGGCCCATTTCCTTTACGGGGCCATTGGTTTTTATTTCTATGACGTGCGAAACCAATTCATTACTCCAGGCTACGGTTCCGTTTTCATAATCTGAAGTAAAGGAGCCTGTACATTCTTTAAAAACTAGGTCGGCTATGGGTTTTACTTTAAAGGTGGTTTTATCTACGATCATGTATTCTAGCTCCACACCGAATACTTCGAATAATTTATAACTCATGGCTTTATTTGCGCTTGAATTCTCCTTTTAATACTTGCAATTATTTTGCTGTAAACCACATTTCCCTCTAGGTGATCTTCCACGCCGTGGTCTACATTGGGATTGTCATTCACCTCTATAACTACCACCTTACCGTTACTCTCCTTTATGTCCACTCCATAAAGGCCGTTGCCAATTGGCTGGGTAGATTTAAGGGCAACTTTCTTAACCTCCGCGGGAATTTGATCTATCGGGACACTATCGAATTCGCCTTCTACATCTTGCTTATTCTTACTGTCCCAATTGTAAATCTGCCAATGACCTTTTGCCATGTAGTACTTGCATGCAAAGATTATTTCGTTATCAAGTACGCCAATGCGCCAATCAAAATCGCTGGGTAGGTATTCTTGAGCAATTACCAAGTCGGAATGAGCGAGAAGTTTGGCAATTTTTTCCCTGTATTCCTCTTCTGTTTTTGCTTTAGAAACTCCCTGGGAAAAGGATGAATCGGGTGATTTAAGTACCACGGGTAAATTCAACTGATGCAGAACGTCTTGCTTATTTTCATGATGCACTACGATGGTTTTCGGAGTAGGTATTTTATGCAGTTTTAAAAATTCTGCGAGATAAACCTTATTGGCACATTTGAGTATAGATTCAGGGTCATCGATAACTACCATTCCCTCCTGTTGCGCTCTACGAGCAAAGCGATAGGTGTAATGGTTAACCGCAGTTGTTTCTCTGATAAATAGTGCGTCGAATTCCAAGAGACGCGCGTAATCGTTTTTATCAATTAGCTCAACACACAATCCTTGTTTTTCTCCTGCTTCAATAAATTTATGCAACGCTTTTTTATTGGAGGGAGGCGCTTTTTCATCTGGGTTGACAAGAATAGCTAGATCGAATTGGAAAGCATTTTCTTTTTGATTGGCGAAACGCGACTTTTTAAAATATTGATTGGCAGCTTCCCAAACAAAGTCCTTATGACTTTCGGGTATTTCCTTAAATGGAATGGTCTTTAGGCTCTGAATCACCCACTTTTTACCATTATGGGTGAATTTAGCACGCATAAAGGGGGATCGAAACAATCGATGAAGCTCCCAACTAAGTTTGTCGTATTGTTTGGCGAGGTTTTTACCAAAATATATACTCAGGATAAAATCTTCCGACTTTAAATTTTTGAAACTCTTTTGGAAAAGCTCATCTAAATTCTCCGAAACGATTTTTATCATTCCGGAGGTATTTAAATCTTGTATGTTTTTAATGTTGGGAATGGGTCTATGGCCCCTGGCCTCGGCCATTAAAGAGACATAGTATCCTTTCGACTGGTATCTATATTCAGTAGACAGATTAAAAACTCTGGCGTTTTTTACTTGCGACCATTCGGGATTTGTTAGGTACTCTTTCGCGGAAATAATCTCACAATGCTCAATATTTATCGGCCATTGCGCTGGATTTTCCACTACTAATATTTTTCTCAATTCACAGGCTTTTATTGGGTATTAAAGTACAGTTCCTTCCCGAATTTATTGTAGTCTCCTACAAAAAAGTTGAAAAGGCCCTAGGGCTTGGTTATCAATGGATTTTATTGCTCAGCATATGGGTGTAAGCCGCTTTGGAGGGATATGTGGAGCTCATCTTTAGGCATAAAAAAGCCCTGAAAAGCGGATAAGCTATCAGGGCTTTAGTAAAATTTTGATTTTTGACTTTTAGCTTAATTCCGCTAAAACTCTATTGAGCTTTTTAAAGCAGGCATCTATGTCGTCCATGGTAGAAGTACCAACCGAAAGCCTAAACCACGGAGATGTATCTGGTGCTCCAAAGGCGTAGAATGGAACGATGGCTAATCCCACTTCATTTAGTAAGAAGCTTGTAACATCCTTCATATCATTAAGCTTTTCACCATTAAAAGATTTACCCACTAAATCGAATTTAATGGTAAGGTAAATAGCCGCTTGAGGCGCAATGGCATCTACAGGGTAGCCAGCCTCCTTAAGGTCCTGCATTCCCTCGTAGAATCCTTTCAATCTATTGTTTATCTCTTGCTTAAAAGCATTGAGAAATACATTAACCTCTTCCTTTTGAGCCAAGTATTTAGCAGATGCAACTTGTTCTGCTTTTGGAGCCCATGCGCCAATATGTCCAAGGATAGACTTCATGGCATTTATTAATTTTTTCGGACCGAATGCCCAACCTACTCTAACACCCGTTGCGGCAAGTGACTTTGAAAGTCCGTCGATATATATGGTGTAAGGTTTAATTTCTGGACAAAGCGAAACCGGATCAACGTGTTTTGTCGATCCATGGGTAATTTGCCAATAGATTTGGTCGTACAATAAATAAACGGGCTTTTGGTCTCCTCTTCTTTTGTTTTCCTCTACAATGGCTTCACAAATAGGCTTTAGGTCCTCCGCTGTAAATACGGTTCCGGTAGGATTTAGAGGCGAACAAAGTGCCAATAATCCTATCTCAGAGAGGTAGGGTTTTATCTCGTTGGCCGTAGGCATAAAGTTATTTTCTGGCGTGGTTTGCAAGAAAATTTGTTGGCCATGAGCCAAGTGGGTATAATGGTTGTTGTTCCAGGATGGAACGGGGAAAAGTACTTTTTCGCCGCGATCTACAACCGCTTGGTAAGCAGCGTAAATGAGAGGACGAGCACCTCCGGCAACTAAGAATTCTTCTGCCGAGTAATTTAGTCCTTGTTCCTCTGCGATAAATTGAGCTAAAACTTTACGCAATTCAGCAATTCCGTTAGCAGCAGGGTAATTGGTTTCTCCGGCTTTATATGCGTTTATAATTGCATCTTGGTATGCTGAGGGTATAGGGAAAATGTTGGGATCGAAATCTCCAATTGTAAAATTGTAAATGGTATCTCCATTGGCAATTTTCTCTTTGATTTCACCTGCTAATTTTATGATTTCGGAGCCCTTAAGGTTCTCCGCCATTGCCGATAATGCACTCATTTTGCTTCCGTTTTAACGGCGGCAAAGGTAGGACTCTTTTTGTGATCCAAAAGGATTTTGCCTCACTGCTCTAGGGCAATAGATAATTTGCCTTTGAGCTTAAAATATTCCTGTAATTTACTGCGAGTGAACTTGTTATCAAAAGTGAAGTTCATGTCGTTTCTATCGTATTTCGCGAGTCCGATTGGGCGCTCCAGTAAACTGTAATCGAAGTTTTCAATTTTCGGAGGAAGAGCAACATCCATGCGTAGCTCTACTCCTTCAACCCTTATTACTCTGGGTACTTTTCTGGTATCTACGGTAATTATTTTCTGAACAAAATTCGGGTGCTTGTAATGAATCTGATATATGGATCCATAATCCAACTCCATGTTTACTAAACCGTCCTTTTTGGTAATGAATTTCGCAATGGTATCGGAGCCAGTAATTGCAATTACCTCGGCATTTTCCAAGGGTGCATTTTTATATTCCGACTTAACCTTTCCTGCAATAACTAGAAGTTCATTTTCCATGAAGGCTTCATCGCTAAGGCTATCGCTTTCTTGCGCCCAAAGCCCTGCAGAAAAAAGTATTAGGGTAGCAAATAGTAGCCATTTCATATGAGAAAAGTAGATAAAGTTGCCTAAATGTTGGGCCTTTTTAGATGAATTGTAAGTTTAATTCCTTCCTCTTTATAACAAAAAAGGTCCCGAAATCCATGATATAACATGAAATCTCGGGACCAATATATTTTGTGGTTTATTTAAGTTAAACCGTTTTATATCAATACTTTATAGTTGTTTAAGCAAGTTTTTCATATTCACTTTGCCATCAACTATATCCCACAGTTTAGAAATTTCAACTCTCTCTTGGGTCATGCTATCGCGTTCTCTGATTGTTACGGTATTGTTTTCTAAGGTATCATGGTCTACCGTAATACAATATGGGGTACCAATGGCGTCTTGGCGTCTGTAGCGCTTTCCAATGGCATCTTTTTCATCGTATTGCAACGCAAAATCTAGCTTTAACAAGTCGAAAATTTCTCTTGCCTTTTCGGGTAATCCATCTTTCTTAACAAGAGGTAGGATCGCCACTTTTACAGGTGCAAGAGCAGGAGGAAGGGCCAGAACGGTTCTCGAAGATCCATCTTCTAATTTTTCCTCTTTAAATGCCGAGCTAAGTACAGCCAGGAACATACGGTCTAGGCCTATAGAAGTCTCTACTACGTAAGGAACTAGCGATTCGTTATCCTCGTTGTCGAAGTAGCGAAGCTTTTTACCACTGTACTCTTCGTGTTGTTTTAAGTCGAAATCGGTTCTGGAGTGGATACCTTCAAGCTCTTTAAAGCCCATAGGGAAATTAAACTCAATATCGGCAGCTGCGTTCGCGTAATGTGCCAGCTTTAAATGATCGTGGAATCGATAATTTTCTTCGCCCAATCCTAGCGATTTATGCCATTTAATACGCTGGTTTTTCCAATGTTCGTACCACTCCATTTCGGTGCCTGGCTTAACGAAAAATTGCATTTCCATTTGCTCGAATTCGCGCATGCGGAAAATAAACTGGCGGGCAACAATCTCATTTCTAAATGCCTTACCAATTTGGGCTATCCCAAAAGGAATTTTCATCCTTCCGGTTTTGAATACGTTCAAGAAGTTTACAAAGATTCCCTGCGCGGTTTCAGGACGCAAGTATATATCTGCCGCATCACCAGAAACAGAACCTAATTCTGTTTTAAACATCAGATTAAACTGGCGAACTTCGGTCCAGTTTTTAGATCCTGAAACGGGGCAGGTAATACCTTCCTCTTCTATAAGCGTTTTAACATCGGCAAGATTTTCGTCGTCCATGGCTTTCTTAAATCGCGCGTTAATGGCGTCGATTTTTGCTTGACGTTCTATAATTCTACCGTTGGTGCTGCGAAATTGAGCCTCGTCGAAGCTATCGCCAAAACGCTTCGCAGCCTTATCAACATCCTTTTGGATTTTCTGGTTGATTTTCTCAACATGCTCTTCAATAAGAACATCGGCTCTATAGCGCTTTTTAGAGTCTTTGTTATCTATAAGAGGATCATTAAATGCGTCTACGTGACCAGATGCTTTCCACGTTTTGGGATGCATAAATATAGCGGCATCTATCCCTACGATATTCTCGTTAAGGCGCACCATACTATCCCACCAATACTTTTTGATGTTGTTCTTTAGCTCCGATCCATACTGACCGTAGTCGTAGGTTGCAGAAAGTCCGTCGTAGATTTCGCTAGATGGAAAAACGTAACCGTATTCCTTAGCGTGCGATATAATGTTCTTAAGTAAATCCTCTTGCATGGCGCAAAAGTAACAAGCATAGTAGATTAGCTTAAGAAAAAGCTTAAAAAAATTCTTGTCAACTGCTAGAGGGGGGAAATGTGTTCCCCCTTGGTTAAAGGAAAGGTTTAAGTGCTATTACATCTAATATTTTAAAACCTTCCAACGGTCGAGCAATTCTCCTTGGCTGGTTATAGTAATAATAAAGTATCCCTGCTCGCCCGGAACATTAATTTCTCCAAATAACCCGCCACTAAGGTTGGTTTCCATGACAATTTTTCCAGACATATCTTGAATCCGCACATCTATTTCGGTGTAGGGTTGCTCCCAGTATATCTTAAGAGGCCCATTGGTGGGATTCGGTCCAAGGGTTACGACACTTTTGTAAAAACCAACTGTAATTAAGTTTGAAAAAGCGCTACATCCATTCTCATCTACTACTAGCACTTCATAGTCTCCTGGATGGTTCGGATAGAAATAAGTTGTATCTGTAGTAATAGTATCTCCACTGAACAACCATGTGTTGCTTTTGTATTCTTTGTCCAAATAAATTTCCTCGCCTTCCTGGTAGATAAATGGCTGCGGATTTTGGAAAAACTCAACAGATACGGGTTCGGACTTTGAATAACACTGGCCATCAAAAAAGTGTACAAAGTAGTTTCCAGCCTCTCCAAATTCTATAGCTTTTTCTGTCCCAATTTCAATAGAGTCTTTATTTAAATCTATGGATCGAAACCATCTAAAGTTTGATGCATTGGGGTTGTCTAGCTCAAATCGCACGGTTTCTCCATCACAAACTGGGAAATTACCTTGGACTAGATTTGCTTCTTGGGGTGCTATTATAGAAAAGGAGTCTGAAATGGTGGTTTCACATACACCGTCTGTTAGGTAGTAATGTACTGCGTATGTTGTATCCGCAATATATAAATGAGGTAAAATGCTGTCCAATTCCTTTCCATTAAGGGTGAAAATCCCTCCTTCTAAATCTGCTAAGGGTAATATGGCATTTCCATTTTTACATATAGCGGTATCTAAATTTAATATGCGAGGATACACCTGTTTGCGCACCTCAATATTGAAGCTGGTAGTTGAAGAGCAACCCAAAGAATCCGTATAAGCATATTCGATAGCAAAGGATCCCGAATCTGCTGTTTGAGGATTAAAGAAAAATCCGGTTGAATCTGCATATACGGCAAATCCAGAATAGGTTCCACCAAGTGGTAAAATGGTGGTATCTATTTTAATTTCGTCTGATGAATTACAGATAGGGTCTATTGCTGAATTTTGGGTTAAAACTGGGTTAGGATTTACTTTAAAAGATACAGAGTCGGAGTTAAAACAGCCTTTTAAGGAAGTGAAATCAAACTTCACCCAATGTTCTCCAGCTTCTAATTCGTTTGGGTTAAATTCCTGTGTTTGGATTTGATTTACTAAGAAAATACCATTTCCAGGTACGTTGATTTGTGGCTCGAGTAGAGTTATGGTGCTATCTATAACACAGAAGTCGGGTATGGAATCCACTGAAAATAGTGGAGTAGGGTTAACAAGAATGTTAATAGAGCTGGTTGAAGTGCATCCTAATGGGTTGGTATATTGATATTTAACTTGGTAATTTTTAGGATCCAATCCGGTGGAAATAAAGTTGGTTCCATAAAGGTTCTCACCCGAGAAAATTCCAGGTTGATGAGAAACTAATGTATTTAGATCTAAAGCAGCATCCTGACAAAGTTCTCCTAAAGTTGCTTCTATTTGAGAAGTATCCGCAATTATAATTGAGTCTCTAGCCAGTCCGAAGCATTCTTCGAAATTCTTTAGATAAGTTATAGGGTAAGTTCCTGGATTAAATTGGGAAGGGTAAAATTCTGAAAAGTACTTCTGGCCCGCGATGTAATAAGTTCCCTCTCCCTGCTGTCCAACATTTAAAATAACAGTGTCTTGGTTAATGCAGAATACCGCTTTTGGTTTAAGTGTTGCTTCGTTAAACGACAGGGTATATGTTACATTACTGTCGCAGTTAACAAAAGATTTGTACAGGTGGGAATAAGTACCGGAGGTTCTAACTTCCTGCCCCCACGGAAGCCTATAGGTTCTACCATTACAAAAGCTTTTTTGAATTGTGTCATTGTAATTTCTTCCAATTGCAATTACTACGGTGTCTTCTGGGCTGATAAAGCTTGGATTGTTACCTTTTACTCGTAGGGTGTAAAATCCATCTTTAAAAGTGCTGTCGAAATTCATAATAATGGGTTCGAAAGCTCCATCATCGCCAGTTAAGGTTGCTATGGTAGTGGGCTGGTTGAAGTTTCCCTTATTATCTGAAAGTTGCAGTTCGAAACTTGTATTGGCCGGAATTGGGTTTCTATTGGTTAAAAATTCTGCATTTAGGGTATCACCAAAGCAAAAAAGTCTTTTGTTCACGTTAAGGTCTAGTTCGGTTTTTACCAAGGTTACCGGTGCAATTTGGTATTGGTATACTTCGGTTTCGAACTGAAAAAATTCTCCTGTTTTGTATGTGAAAACATTAAACCCAGATGCTTGTGGTGTTTTATTTCCGGGTTTGTTTCCGGTAAAAGCAATATTAAAACTTAAGATGGGTCCATCTTCAATAGTACTGGTTAAAAAGTGGGTCTGAGCGCCGTTTACTTCATTTAAAAAGTAGATACTCAAGCTAGATTCCGTCTGTAAAAGGTTAACGGTATTTTGGTTAAATGCACCTTGGTGAAACTCAAGACTATCTACACTGACTTGCGTTTCATCAAAATCCATTCGCAACTGAAAACCTATGATTGAATCGTTAGGGAAATCCTCTGCGAAAAGGGTAATGGTTTGTTGTTCTCCTACATATCCTTGAATGGGATTGGTGTAAATCCTTTGACCAAAACCTAGGAGATTAAAAAGGCTAATTAAGGTGGTAAATATTAATCTTTTCATGGTTAAATGCTTGGTAAGGGTAGGGAGGTGTAAAAACCTCAAAAGCCCCTCCACAAAAAGGAGGGGCCCTGAGGTTTGGGTTTGTTGTATTACTTAATAACGATAGGCTTCACAGCTTTTCCGTTAGTTGTTTGGATTATAAGTTGGTAAACTCCAGGTGCTGGTAGATCAGCGTTTTCAATAGTAATTGAGTTGCTATCTACTTGCTTAGTACTAATTACCTTACCATCAGTAGTAATGATTTGGTAACCAGTAACTGTTACATCATTGCAAAGGTTAACATTGATGTGGTTTGTTGCAGGTACTGGGAATACATCTAAACATTGGTTCAATCCATTGTTTTCATTGATACTAGTAGTAGCTGCTCCACCAAATCTAGATACTTCAAGCGCATCGGTTGCTACCAAACAAGGAGTAAACCTGTCGCTGAAGTTTACTTCGCCTTCAGTCATGATGTAGAAGATAGGCTCATTTTCAGAGAAAACTTGTCCCTGAGCACTAGCATCTTCCCAAAGCCCTGTAGCTACACCTTCGGTAGTGTTTCCTTGTTGGATATTCATAGCACCGTTGATGATGTTGATTTCTCCTTTGGTAGTTTCAAGTGTAAACTGGATACCGGTTAGGTTCATACCGTAAGGAAGGTAAACTGGAATGTGCCCTTCAGCATTTTTTTCGCCAAGGATTAGATCGAAAGCGATAGGTGCTTTGCTACTGTTAAGAGGACCGTCCCAAGACCCATCGATGTCTCCTAGTTTAATAGCCATAAAGTCTAGTAAAGCATCTTCTTGTAAGTAAGTGGTAAATTCAAAACCAAGGGCGTTAGGATCTTCTAAGTTGTGGTTCCAAGGAGCAAATCTCCACGCTTCGCCACCAAAAGAGTTAAGAATTTCAAGAATAATTAACTTGGTGCTAAGTACATCCGAAAGGTTTTGGTTACCATCGTTGTTTACATCGGCTGCTACAAGTTGAGCACCTGAAAGCTCGCTAATTTGAAGCATGTGTCTTCTAAGAAGAGTGATATCTACAACGTTAATACCATTGGTAGGATCGTTGTCTGCATCCTTAGCAATATTGAAAGTGAAATCACCAGGAAGTAGACGCTCATTTCTGTAGTAAGCAAGGTCTACAAAAGTAGTATCGAAACCACCTCTACCATTGAATGCGAAATGTACATCGGGTACCATCTCTCCATTTATGGTTCTGAATTCAGACTGAAGAGTAAAGAATCTAGCAAGCTCAACAGTACCATTGTACAGGGTAAAAGGAATAGCATAACCCTCAACATGAGAAACAGTCCAGTGGTATGCATGGTCGATAAGGTTGATATCGAAAATACCTACGGTATCTCTAGGAACGAAAACAAAGTTGAAAGCAACAGTGGTGTCTTCAGCACCATGTCCCGCTACGAAATCTGCACCTTGCCAAACAAAGTTTACAGTTCCGTTAATGGTGTCGGTATTGCTTTCGCAGTAGTGTCCTTCTGGAGCGTTAGCTGTGTCTAGGTATACGTTAGAGAAAGCACTTACATCGTAACTAAATTTACCATTGATTCCAGAGATAGAGTCGTGTGCATTGATTAGTACAGGTACAATAAAGTCTTCAGAATTTGCAGCGTAGTTATCTTGGAAGAAGAAAGAAATTGGAGTTTCAATTCCTTCGATAATAACTTGCGATTGAAGCGTTCCTTCACAATTTGGATGTACCGCATAAATTTCGAAAACGTTCGTGCCAAGCTCCATTTCTGGAGTAGTGAAAACTACCTCGTTATTGCTGTTTAAGGTTCCTTCGATAGAAGAGGAGGTGATAGGGTCGATTAGGAAGTAGGTAACATCTTGTTGTGGAAGCGGGATAATTACCTCGGTAGAAGTTCTAAAGTAAGCTTGCTCAGGAGCAAGAACGTTTACTTCTTCAATTTGGCATGTGATCGCAGTATTATCATAGATATTTACCCCGATAAGGTAATTGGCTACAACTATTTCAAGATCTCCATCGTTATCTAAATCACTAGTAGAGGACCAAGTTGGACCATCCCCGGTTCCTGATTGAACAATAGGATGTTCGAAGAAGTTTTTACCTCCTAGATTTTCAAACCAACCTACGAATCCCGTCCAACCAACAGCTGAGATATCCAAATCTCCATCTAAATCAAGATCAACAAATTCAACGGATTCTGGACGCTCCATCAGAGAAAACTCCTTTTCGCTGAAATTATTATTACCGTCATTTATGTATAGGAATATGCTATTTCCTACCACTGATGCCAAAACGATATCCATATCTCCATCATTATCTGGATCTGCAATATCTGCACTTATAAATCCATTGATTGTTGATTGAATTTGATGAGGAATGTAATTTCCATTCTGGTCTTGCTCTAACCACTCTAACTTAGGATTGAGCTCAGAAAAATTTCCCCAAACAATATCTTTAAGGCCATCTCCATTGATGTCGCCTACCTTCACAGTGTGTGCAAGCTCTGTATTCAATGCAAGTTTTGTCTCAGTGAAATTCAAATTCCCATCGTTTAAATATAATCTCACATCATTATGTCCTTCTCTTGAGGCAAGAACTACATCCAGATTCCCGTCACCATTCATGTCTTCAACCTCAAAATAGCGAACATTTCGTACCTCAGGAATAAGTAAGCTTTTGGTAAAAGTTAAATCTCCATTGTTTTTGAAAAAATGCATGGACTTAGAATGTAACTCGGTACCAACGATATCCAAGAAACCATCTTTATCTATATCGATTGCTTTTACGTCAAAGCCATGATAGAACCCTTGGAATACAATAACCTGTTCAAAATTCAAACCACCTTGATTAATGTATAGTTTTACAAAATCTCTTCCAGTGGCGTAAATATCTTGTAACCCATCGTTATTGAAATCGGCACTGTACACTGCCTCAACATTATTGAATGGGATACTCAAAGCGGTGATTTCACTAAAAATAGGTGTTGGTAAAGTATATTCATTTCCAAAAAACACCGCTGTTTGATCAAAAACCACCTCACAGAATTCGTTTTTAACGGCAACTATGAAATATTCAGTTTGCCCAGCAGGTAGGAAATCAACGGTAAGTACAATTCCCTCTCCCTCACCAAATTTACCGCCAACACGGTCAAGTGTCTCTGGGTTGTCAGTTAAGTAATAGTCTACTCCAACTTCCGTGCTTTTTAGGTACACACTGGCACTCAACCCAGCGTAGGTTACACTATCGATTTCAAATTCAATCTCGTTAATCGAGCAAGGTGGAGCAGCAAAATTTTCATAAACCACTAGACTACCCACATTGGCTTGATGATCGATTGAAAATAAATCTTGGTCTCCATCATTATCTAAATCCGCATGGTCTAACCAGGTAGTTCTATAATGTTGTGGCAACTCCTGAGAGATGTAGGTAAAAGTTGCTGACGTACTGGTGTTTTCCAGCCAACCAATAATATTAGAACCATGTGATGCCCAGGCAATATCAAGATCGTCATCAAGGTCAATGTCAACAAAATGAACTGCTTGCATGTCAACTCCATTTGGACTTAACGTAATCGTTTCAAAAGTTTCATTACCATTATTTTTCAAAAGGTAAATTTTGTTTTGATCCCAAGAAGCTACAACTAGATCTATATCCAAATCATTATCTATGTCCGCTGCATCAACGGCTCGTATACCACCCAGTGTTGTTGAAATTTGGTGCTCCTGAAAAATTAAGCTATCCGTTTGTTCATACCAATTAAAAACATAAGGAGACCTTGAGGAACCTGCAATTAGGTCCAAATCCCCATCTTGATCCAAATCAAATGCAAAAGCTGTTTCTGACATGGTTCCGATGTTTCCTACCACTATTTGATCAAATGTTTCGTTGGTTGGAACGTTATTGGAAAAAAGAACAACTTGCCCTAGCGAAGACCCTACACCACAAATAATATCTGGAGTGCCATTAAAATCCACATCCTTGATGTCGAAACTTCTAATATTTTGAACTTCTGCGATTAGTATCTTGCTGAAATTCCAGTTACCATCGTTTCTTAGCCATTCGATTTTATGAGGTGCCCCATGGCTACCAACCACGATATCTAAATCACCATCCAAATCAATATCGGATGCCATTGAGAACATACCAACATTAGTGTTGGCAATAACATGTGACTGGAAATTAAACTGTCCTAAGTTTTCCTTAATTATGGTTTGGTTATTAGATTGAAGGATCAAATCCTCTAGCCCATCATTATTTATATCAGCTGCGGTAACTGACTCTCCCCGAACAAACTCACCCGAGGATATGGTGATGGGGTTGGGGTTAAAATTGGTTCCGTATAGTTGGCCAATAAAAAAGCTAGCCACTACAAGTAAACCATATTGTAATCGGTTTTTCATAGAAAATTGTTTCAAGGTATTCGACTTGCAAAAAAATCTTAAAAACAAACGCAAGTCATTTTTTTGTTGTGAACCCCCCACTTTTTGGTGTGAATGAACTTTTTAAGCATTATCAACTAAAAAACCCCGAGTAACATCAGCTACTCGGGGTTTGATTATAAAAAGTACTACTTTTTACTTAATAACGATAGGCTTCACAGCTTTTCCGTTAGTAGTTTCAATAATAAGTTGGTAAACACCTGGTGCTGGTAGATCGGCATTTTCAATAGTAATTGAGTTGCTATCTACTTGCTTAGCGCTAATTACCTTACCATCGGTAGTAATGATTTGGTAACCAGTAACTGTTACATCATTGCAAAGGTTAACATTGATGTGGTTTGTTGCAGGAACTGGGAATACATCTAAACATTGGTTCAATCCATTGTTTTCATTGATACTAGTAGTAGCTGCTCCACCAAATCTAGATACTTCAAGCGCATCGGTTGCTACCAAACAAGGAGTAAACCTGTCACTGAAGTTTACTTCGCCTTCAGTCATGATATAGAAGATAGGCTCATTTTCAGAGAATACTTGTCCTTGTGCACTTGCATCTTCCCAAAGCCCTGTAGCTACACCTTCGGTAGTGTTTCCTTGTTGGATATTCATAGCACCGTTAATGATGTTAATTTCTCCTTTGGTAGTTTCAAGTGTAAACTGGATACCGGTTAGGTTCATACTGTAAGGAAGGTAAACTGGAATGTGCCCTTCAGCATTTTTTTCGCCAAGGATTAGATCGAAAGCGATAGGTGCTTTGCTACTGTTAAGAGGACCGTCCCAAGACCCATCGATGTCTCCTAGTTTAATAGCCATAAAGTCTAGTAAAGCATCTTCTTGTAAGTAAGTGGTAAATTCAAAACCAAGGGCGTTAGGATCTTCTAAGTTGTGGTTCCAAGGAGCAAATCTCCACGCTTCGCCACCAAAAGAGTTAAGAATTTCAAGAATAATCAACTTGGTGCTAAGTACATCCGAAAGGTTTTGGTTACCATCGTTGTTTACATCGGCTGCTACAAGTTGAGCACCTGAAAGCTCACTAATTTGAAGCATGTGTCTTCTAAGAAGAGTGATATCTACAACGTTAATACCATTGGTAGGATCGTTGTCTGCATCCTTAGCAATATTGAAAGTGAAATCACCAGGAAGTAGACGCTCATTTCTGTAGTAAGCAAGGTCTACAAAAGTAGTATCGAAACCACCTCTACCATTGAATGCGAAATGTACATCGGGTACCATCTCTCCATTTATGGTTCTGAATTCAGACTGAAGAGTAAAGAATCTAGCAAGCTCAACAGTACCATTGTACAGGGTAAAAGGAATAGCATAACCCTCAACATGAGAAACAGTCCAGTGGTATGCATGGTCGATAAGGTTGATATCGAAAATACCTACGGTATCTCTAGGAACGAAAACAAAGTTGAAAGCAACAGCAGTGTCTTCAGCACCATGTCCCGCTACGAAATCTGCACCTTGCCAAACGAAGTTTACGGTTCCGTTAATGGTGTCGGTATTGCTTTCGCAGTAGTGACCTTCTGGAGCATTAGCTGTATCAAGGTATACGTTAGAGAAAGCACTTACATCGTAACTAAATTTACCGTTGATTCCAGATATAGAATCGTGTGGGTTAATAAGTACAGGAACAATAAAGTCTTCAGAATTTGCAGCGTAGTTATCTTGGAAGAAGAAAGAAATTGGAGTTTCAATTCCTTCTATGATAACTGGAGTTTGAAGGTAATCTTCACAATTTGCATGAACTGCGTAGATAAAGAATTCATTGGTACCCAGTTCTAACTCAGGGGTGTTAAATACTACCTCATTTTCGTGTTGGGTATTGATATACCCCTCTACAGAAATTTCACCAGACTCATCTTCTAGATAGTAAGTTACCCCTTCTTGCGGAAGAGGAATGATTACCTCAGCAGAAGTTCTGAAATATGCTTGTTCAGGAGTAAAAACGTTTACGTCTTCGATTTGGCAGTCAAATAAAATATTTTTAAAGATGGATATCTTGTCACCGTGTGGAGATGCCACAACTATATCTAGGTCACTATCACCATCAAAATCTGCCGGTTCAGACCAAACCAATCCTGCATTAGCAATAGAGATTTCATAAGGTCTGAAGTTATATCCACCATCGATGTTTTCTTGCCAATAAATCTTATTATCCAGGAATGAAACCCAAACGATGTCTTGATCTCCATCTAAGTCCATATCAGATGTAAATACATGCTCTGCTCCATCTGCATTGGAAATTAGAGTCTCCTCAACGAATAATTCGTTTCCTGTATTTCTAAATAGTGCAATCTTATCATCTTCTGTGGAAGCAGTGAAGAAATCCAGGTCACCATCATTGTCGATATCTTCAATGGCTAATCCCTTAAGAGATTGAATATTGGTGCTGATTAGAATTTGCTCGAATTCCATCGTGGTAGTTTGTTTCAACCAAACTAATTTAGAGTTTACACCTTGGTAAGCATTTCCGTAAAGGATGTCCTTTTTACCGTCACCATTTATATCTCTAACCACAACCATTTCAGATTTTCCGAAACCAGAGGCAATTACTCTTTTACTAAAATTTTGGTTACCATCATTGGTATAAAGATTTAGATTTCCTGAGGTAAAAGGAGAAGCAACTAGATCTATATCGTTATCACCGTCAATATCACTTGCATAAAAATGAATTGCATGGTCTATGTTCCCGTCAATAACATGTGGCGTAAAGTTAAGTTGACCATCATTTTCAAACCAAACTAAATCGTCACTTGTAGAAAATGCTGCTACAATATCCATATCACCATCTAGGTCCATATCAATAGCCTTAACATCTTCCCCACCTTGAAATTGATTAGAAATAACAACGTTGTCAAATTCAAATTTACCAAGATTTACATGCAGGATAACCTTATGATCTCCTCTTGTTGTTGAAAGGAAATCCATCATCCCATCATTGTTCATATCAACTGGGAATACTGACTCTGGAATAGAAATCTCTGGGTTTTGAGCAACTACAATCTCATTTGGATCAAAGATGTTTTTCTCCGCTGGGGTATCCCAAGCATTAAGGGAACCTGTAAAAAGAAAAATCGGCTCACAAGTTTCACTCTTTTGGCCATATACTTCAAAGACATTAGAACCATAAACTAAGGTATCTGTATAAATGGTTAATGTATTACCATTACCCATCTCACTTCCTACTATTTCACCGGTTGCTGGTCTAACAACTGTATATAAGGTAGATACATCAGAATTTTCGATATTAAATACAGATGGAAATCCAACATAAGTATTTGGAATACCATTGATAATTTTTTCTTCAACCAAACAGTCGTTCAGGGTGTTTTCGTAGAGCAAAATGTTATGGCGACCACTAATCCAGTCAATAGCGATATAATCCATATCACCATCCAAATCAAAATCGGTTGTTTCACCCCAAGTGTTATTTGGGAATGGAGTTAGGTTGTTTGGAGTGAAGATCATTTCACCATTTTCAATGGTATACTCTTCCCAAACTACATTACCATCGTAATCACTCCATATTACATCTAGCTTACCATCCAAATTAATGTCAGCTGCCTGAATTCCCTGTGGATCATTTATGTTAGATCTTAATGTAATTTCATTGAATTGGTTGCCCCCTACATTTCTTAATACCTTGATAGAATTGTTCACCCAGGTACCAACTAATAAATCAATATCACCATCTTTTTCTAAATCGGCTGCTTCAATCGTTCGTATACCTCCAATGGTTGTGGAAATTGGCTGTCTTAAAAAATTCCCAGTTTCATCTTGGATGAACATGTCCAATTTGTATGGTTGTCTGGCTGACCCACAAATTAGATCAGGAAGGTTATCACCATTCATGTCATGGGCCAATGCAGTTATAGTTTCTGTAGTAAAATCATTCGCAACTACAAGTTCATCAAACGCTATAGATCCAAATGAGGATCTATTGAAGTAAACAATTAGGGATCCTAGATTGCTTTTAGTGGCTCCACAAATAATATCCATGAATCCATCTCCATCAATATCCTCAATATCAAAATCACGAACATTGTTTATAGGAGCAATTTGGAGTTTAGAGAAATTCCAAGCCCCATCATTTCTAAAAACTTCAAGCTGCTGACCACCTGAAATCACATCAATATCACCGTCATTGTCAATATCTACGGGCATACAAACGTATGCTCTACTAGAACTAAAGTTACCAACAGCACCTAAGTTATGGAGTTGGAAATTATAATTTCCTAAGTTCTCCTTCACATAAACATTAGAGTGATTCTGGATTACAAGATCTAAGTCTCCGTCTCCATCAAAGTCGATGGTAGTAACAGATTCTCCAATTTCAAATCCACTATCTGATAAAATTCTAGGTTGTGGGTTAAAAACCTGTCCAGAAATGTTCCCAAATAATAAAGTGGCAACAACTGCTGAAACCCATTTTAATTGTTTTTTCATAAGGTAATTATGGTTGATTTCAACTTGCAAAAAAATCTTAAAAACAAACGCAAGTCATTTTTTTGTTGTGAACCTCCCACTTTTTGGTGTGAATGAAAATCACAACTTTTCTAGATAAAAATTTCAAATACATGAAGTGTCGAAGGATTTGATCGAATGATGCAATGAACAGTGGTTAATCCACCGTACCTTTGCGGAATGATTCAGCTGGGGGATAAGTTAATTTCGGAAGAGATTTTTGATGAACAATTTATTTGCGATTTAAAAGCATGTAAAGGTGCCTGTTGCGTTGAAGGTGATGCTGGTGCTCCAGTTGAGCTTGAAGAAATTGACAAGCTGGAAGAAAATTTGGAGTCGGTTTTACCTTATTTACCAGAGGCTGGACAGAAGGCATTAAAACAAAAAGGTGCTTTTGAAGTGGACGTGGATGGAGAATACGTAACCCCACTTGTAAATGGTAAAGAGTGTGCCTACACGGTCTTCGAAAAAAATGGCACAGCAAAATGCGGAATTGAAATGGCTTGGAAGGATGGAAAAAGCAATTTTCGCAAACCAATTTCTTGTCATCTATACCCCATAAGAGTAGCGAAAATTGGAGATAATTTTGCCCTTAATTATCACCGTTGGCATATATGTGAAGCGGCCTGCAGTCTTGGTCAAAAAGAACAGGTGCCAGTCTATAAATTTTTAAAAGAACCACTTGAGACCAAGTTTGGGAAGGCATTTGTTGATGAACTCAACGATGTAGCTGCGGCTTATGAAAATTTCAAATCTGAGCAACAAAAATGATGCCTTTTTGCGATTAAAATTTATCAACCATGGGTAACTCCCAATGGTGTTAAGGTTTTGCATTTTTTACCCCATTTTCTGTGCATAACTCTGGGTCAAATTTTATCCATTTAGCGATTCTATTTCCCAAATTTGTTCTGGATGATTTTCCCCCTTCCCTAACAATTGTTAAGATAATTGAGCTTTTCGAAGCGTTTTTTAGACTGTAACGTTTAGGGAATAGCAGTGTTAATTAAAAAACTATAATAATGAGTACGGTAAACGAGCCAATTTTAGAAGAGAATAAAAATCGCTTTGTTCTTTTTCCAATTCAGCACGATGATATTTGGGCTTTTTATAAAAAAGCAGAAGCAAGTTTCTGGACGGCAGAAGAAATTGATTTAGAACCAGATCTTATTGATTGGGAAAATAAGCTAAACGACGATGAGCGTCACTTTATTAAGCACGTTCTTGCATTCTTCGCAGCGAGTGATGGAATTGTAAACGAAAACTTAGCGGAGAATTTTGTAGCTGAGGTGCAGTATACCGAAGCGAAGTTTTTCTACGGTTTCCAAATTGCAATGGAGAACATCCACTCCGAAACGTATTCGCTACTGATTGATACTTATATCAAAGACGAAAAAGAGAAAAACACCCTATTCAATGCTATCGAGACCTTAGACTGCGTAAAGAAAAAGGCAGAGTGGGCATTGCGTTGGATTGATAATGGATCTTTTGCAGAGCGCTTGGTTGCATTTGCAGCGGTAGAAGGTATTTTCTTTTCTGGATCTTTCTGTTCTATTTTCTGGCTTAAGAAAAGAGGATTGATGCCAGGTTTAGCTTTCTCTAATGAGCTGATCTCAAGAGACGAAGGGCTACACTGTGATTTCGCTTGTTTATTGTACAACAGTCACGTAAAAAACAAATTGCCTAAAGAGCAAATCCAAAAGATCATCACCGATGCAGTAGAAATAGAGAAGGAGTTTGTTACCGATGCCCTTCCTGTTAAGCTGATTGGAATGAATAGCGATTTAATGACCCAATATATAGAGTTTGTTGCTGACCGGTTACTGGTGGAACTGGGCAATGACAAAATTTACAATGTGGAGAATCCATTTGACTTCATGGAAATGATTTCTCTGCAGGGTAAAACCAATTTCTTCGAGAAAAGAGTTGGAGACTACCAAAAAGCCGGTGTAATGTCGGGTGGAGGTAAGGCCATTTCTTTCGACGAAGACTTTTAGTAATCCATCCACCCAAACCTATTAACCCAATTACTTATGTACGTATTAAAAAGAGACGGACGCAAAGAGGCGGTAAAATTTGATAAAATTACCGCACGAATTAAGAAGCTTTGCTATGGCTTAGACCCCGCAGTTGAGCCTACCAAAATTGCCATGAAGGTAATTGAAGGTGTATACGAAGGTGTAAGCACCGAAGAGTTAGATAACCTTGCGGCAGAAGTGGCGGCTACCAACACGGTTACCCATCCAGATTACGCTCAGCTTGCTTCGCGTATAGCCGTTTCTAACCTACATAAAAACACCGATAAATCTTTTTCTCGTGTAATGAAGGCCTTGTACACCTACAAGGATCCTAAAACTGGTGAGAAAGCAGCATTATTGGCGGATGATGTGTATGAACTCATCCAAAAAAACGCTGAACTTCTAGATAGCAGCATTATTTACGATAGAGATTTTAACTACGATTATTTCGGGTTTAAAACACTTGAAAGGTCCTACCTGTTAAAGCTTAATGGAAAAATAGCAGAGCGTCCTCAGCAAATGTTGATGCGCGTTTCTATCGGAATTCATAAAGACGATATTGAAGCGGCTATTGCTACCTATAATAGCATGTCGCAAGGTTGGTTTACCCATGCAACCCCTACTCTTTTTAACGCTGGTACTCCTAAACCTCAAATGTCTTCTTGTTTCCTTCTAACTACCAAAGAAGACAGTATATCAGGAATTTATGATACACTAAAGCAGTGTGCTAAAATTTCTCAGTCGGCAGGTGGAATTGGATTGAGCATTCACGATGTCCGTGCAAAAGGAAGCTACATTAAAGGAACCAATGGTACTTCAAATGGCATCGTTCCTATGCTAAAAGTATTTAATGATACTGCTAGATACGTGGATCAAGGTGGTGGAAAAAGAAAAGGATCTTTTGCGATCTACCTAGAGCCATGGCATGCCGATGTGTTCGATTTCCTTGATCTTAAAAAGAATCACGGTAAGGAAGAAATGCGTGCTAGAGATTTATTCTACGCCCTTTGGGTGCCAGATTTATTTATGAAGCGCGTTGAGGAAAACGGAATGTGGACCCTAATGTGTCCAAATGAATGTCCTGGACTTTCTGAAACTTACGGAGAGGAATTCGAGAAGCTATATACCAAATACGAAGCAGAAGGTAAAGGTCGTAAGCAAATTAAAGCACAAGACCTGTGGTATAAGATAGTGGAGTCTCAAATTGAGACAGGAACCCCTTACATGCTTTACAAAGATGCTTGTAACGGCAAATCGAACCAAAAGAACCTAGGGGTTATTAAATCTTCTAACCTTTGTACGGAGATTGTAGAGTATACAGCTCCAGACGAAGTTGCAGTTTGTAACCTAGCATCCATTGCACTTCCTAAGTTTGTTAAGGAAGGTAAATTCGACCACGATCAGCTGTTTAAAGTTGCTTATCAAGTAACTAAGAACCTTAACAAAATTATTGATCACAATTACTACCCAGTTGCAGAGGCAAGAAATAGTAACATGCGTCACCGTCCAATCGGAATAGGTGTGCAAGGATTGGCGGATGCGTTCATTATGATGCGTTTCCCATTCGATTCTGCTGAAGCTAAGCAATTGAATAAAGATATTTTCGAAACCATTTACTACGCGGCTTGTACTGCTTCTAAAGACATGGCGATAGTAGAAGGACCATACGAAACCTACGAAGGTTCTCCAATTTCTCAAGGTCAATTCCAATTTGATATGTGGGGTGTTGAGCCTTCAAATAGATGGGAATGGGATGTTTTGAGGGAGGAAATTAAAAAGCACGGTGTAAGAAACTCACTGCTTTTAGCTCCAATGCCAACTGCTTCTACAGCTCAAATTCTTGGAAATAACGAGTGTTTTGAGCCATACACGTCTAACATCTACACCAGAAGAGTACTTTCTGGAGAGTTTGTGGTAGTTAATAAGCACCTATTAAGAGACTTAGTTAAGCTTGGTATTTGGAATGATGATCTTAAAAACAAACTGATTGCATCTAATGGATCAGTTCAGAATATTCCAGAGATTCCAGAGAACCTAAAAGAACTGTATAGAACGGCTTGGGAGATTTCTCAGAAGTCTATTCTTGAAATGGCGGCAGATAGAGGGGCATTTATTTGCCAATCTCAATCTACCAACGTGTTTATGGAGAGCCCAACATTCGGGAAATTAACTTCTATGCACTTCTATGGTTGGAAGAAAGGATTAAAAACAGGGATGTACTACCTGAGATCTCAGGCGGCTACACAGGCAATTCAGTTTACGGTTGATAAGTCAAAAGCTACTCAACCAAAAGTGTCCCAAGAGCAAAATGAGGCCGCTATTGCTTGTTCACTCGATGATCCAGACAACTGTGAAATGTGTGGAGCATAATTCCTATTCCAAGGAATTATCTCCACTAAATTCAGCAAAAGAAGACGAAGTCAATTGCGACTAAATGTGTGGAGCATAATTCCTATTCCAAGGAATTATCTCCACTAAATTCAGCAAAAGAAGACGAAGTCTAATTGCTCCTAAATATTAGTACGGTAGTCCCTGCTGTTGAACCATTAATGGGGTTTAAAACGCGTCGGTAACGGCGCGTTTTTTTTTGTTGGTAAATTTTTCTTGTTCCCCACGTTGTACATTTGTTATTATGAATCTAAGCACCTTTCTAAAGCAATTTGTAATCGAAAAATTTGGTGATCAAGCCCTCGCCACTCTTGAAAGAAGAAAAACGCTTTGGGCAGATTATGGTTGTTTGTACGCTCTACAAGGACAGGGCAAAAAGTTGGTGCTTAAGCACTATCAATGGCCCGAGGAAGATTCCATTCAAGATGAGGCACAGCGCTTTGCTGTAGCTCGTAAACGATCCTCTTTTAGAAACGAGTTGATATGGTATAGAGATATGCCAATGGCACAACAAGCTGGTATACCACTTGCCTATGGTTTTGAGGAAAACAATAGAGAAATCATTATAGTCCTAGACGATTTGGAAAGTATGGGTTTTGTGTGTAACCCACAACCTTTACGTTCCCATCATGTTAAGGCTTGTCTCGAGTTTTTGGTGGACTTCCATATTCGCAATTTAAATGTAAACGAAGCGCATAAGGGGGGGTATTGGCATTTAGAAACCCGTCCGTTTGAGTTTGATAAAATGGAGGGTGGATTTTTTAAGGATAATGCCCAGACCTGGGATCAGACAATTAAAAATGCTCAATTTAAAACCATAATTCATGGCGATGCCAAACCTGCCAACTACGCTTTGAATAATGATAACAACGTTATTGCCTACGATTTTCAATATTGGGGACAGGGTATTGGTACCCAGGATTTGGTGTGTTACCTCTACAGTATTTGCGAAAACCAGAAGGACTGGACAAGCTATACCAACCTATATTTCGATTTGCTCCAGCAACAGATGGAGTTTTTCGAGGTTGAAGGGGGCAAGGAAATAGTAAAGGAGTGGAAAGCCATGGTTGAAGTATGTAAAAACGACTATCAACGCTTTCTTTTAGGCTGGAATCCAGACCACTACAAGGTATCTAGGTATTAGAATTTTGAAAAAGCAGTTACTTTAGAAAGTTTAATCTAAACCGGTATTACCAAAATTCGGACAAAAAAAATCCACCCGTTTCCGAGTGGATTTTATTTAGAAAAGCTGTAGGGTTAGCTTTTGTAGATTACCAAATTGTAGCAATTTTTTCTGCAGGTTGACGCATAGGATCACCTTCCTCTACATTAAATGCCGCAAAGAACTCTGGCATGTTAGAAAGGGTACCATTTACTCTAAACTCAGTTGGAGAGTGTGGGTCTGTTTGTACCTGGGTTCTGAGATATTCATCTCTTGCGTTTCCTTTCCAGATTTGACCGAATGCAATAAAGAACCTTTGCTCTGGAGTAAATCCATTGATTTCTTCTTCCTTTTTGCCCTCTAAAGATTTTTGGAACGCATAATAAGCGATGGTTAAGCCACCAAAGTCGGCTATGTTTTCTCCAAGAGTTAGTTCTCCGTTTACTTTAACCTCGTCGTTTCCTTCAATAGGAGTGTATTGGTTGTATTGTTCAACTAATATTCCAGTCTGTGCTTTAAACTTTTCAAGGTCTTCTTTTGTCCACCAGTTTTTAAATAAGCCAGTAGCATCAAATCTAGCACCTTGATCGTCGAAACCATGAATCATTTCGTGTCCAATAACCGCACCAATTCTAGCGTAGTTCACAGCATCTTCTGCATTAGGATCGAAGAATGGAGGCTGCATAATTCCCGCAGGGAAAACGATTTCGTTTTGGATAGGATTGTAGTAGGCATTTACCATGTGCGCAGGCATACCCCATTCGGTTTTGTCTACTGGCTTACCGTACTTGTCTAGCATGTCTTTAAACTGCCACTGGTTTACCGCCATTTTGTTTGCAGCATATGATTCGCGGCTAATATTTAAGCTGCTCATGTCTTTCCACTCATCAGGATATCCTAGTTTACGTGTAAACGAAGCCATTTTCTCTTTGGCCTGCAATTTGGTGCTATCCGACATCCACTCTAATTGCTCTAGGCGCTCGCCAAGGGCAGCTTGTAGGTTGTCAACAAGTGCATTGATTTTTTCTTTTGCCTCAGGAGAAAATGCTTTTTCTACAAATGCTTTACCCATTACATCACCCACAGATGAAGTCATAGCGTCAATAGCTCGTTTCCAATCTTCTTTCATTTCCTTAGCACCACGCATGTATTGGCTGTAGAATGCAAAGTTTTGCTGCTCCATCTCTGGAGTTAGCGTAGAGGCCATAGCATTGATAAGCTCCCACTTAAAGTAGAGTTTCCAATCGCTAAGCGGCATGTTTTTAATGGCTTTATTGAACTTAGCCATATATTTTGGCTGCATTACGATTACGCTATCAAAATCGGTTACGCCAATAGCTGAGAAATATTTATCCCAATTGAAGTTGTTCCACTGTTTTTTGATATCCGCATATGCCATTTTATTGTATAGCTTGGAAATATCACGCTGCTCAACGCGGTTCATCATATCTCCAGCCAGCTCTGTTTCAATCGCAAGGATTTTCTTTCCAGCATCTTTGCTGTTTACGTTTGCAAGGGCAAACATTTTGTCAACATGCTCAACGTACTTAGCTCTGGTTTCAACAGATTTTTCATCCTGCTTAAAGTAATATTCCTTGTCTGGTAAACCCAAACCGTGTTGACCAAGGTAAACTGCGTAAACCTCGTTATCCTTTAAATCTTCGAATATTGAAAATCCAAAAGGTGTAGAACCTACAGTTTTGTGGAAATCGGCTAAGAAAGTTTCAAGGTTTTCTTTAGTCAACCCATCAATTTTATCTAATTGAGACTGGATAGGAGCAATTCCATCTACGGCTCTTTTTTCCTTATCCATGATGCAGTAGTAGTAATCTCCTACTAACTGAGTAGCCGAACCTTTCTCTGCAGTGTCGTTTTTAGAAGCCTCATTAAGAATTTCTTTAATGATATCGTTATTGCGATCTTTTACTTCGTTAAAACTTCCCCAACGCGACTCACTTTCTGGTACTGGGTTGTTTTTCATCCAGTTACCATTGGCAAAGCGGTAGAAATCTTCTTTCGGAGAAACGGTGGTATCCATTCCGTTCCAATCTACAGAACTAAGTTTTTCAGATTTTTCACCTGCACCACCGCATGCCGATAAAACGGCAGCAGCTACAGCAGCTACTATTACATTCTTTTTCATCGAAAAGGATTTGACGATTAATCGCGCCAAATGTATTGTCCTAATTTAGAACTTGGAAGTTTAGCTTTATGCTAAGATTGTAAACACAAAGGGGCTTTTAGGTCCAGATTGAATAACTGGCGAGGAGTAATAAAACCAACAATCCAAGGTAGGAAACTACCTTAATCCAAGTGCGATTATCGTATTGGGTAAGTATTTTGAGATTGTAGTAGGCAAGAAAGGGGGCGAGGAGGAAAGATAGGGTCGTTGCAAAATCTACCAGACTTTTTAATGAGTCTCCAAATGAAAAAAGTACAAACCATGCTCCCAACGCATTAAAAACCACCCAAAGCTTTTTATTGGTGAGCCATTGCGGGGCCTGGAATTCTTGTAAACTACGTTCGGCACTTGTAGGATATGCGTCTAAACAAGTTATAAGGGTGCTAACCATAGTTGCTACTGCCGCGAATGCAATAATGGGGTAACTCCAGCTGCCTAAAGTAGACGCGTACATTTTCAAAAATGCTGCTGTAAACCCTACAGCACTTGTTGGTAATTCAACATTTGTTTGGAATAAAGTGGCAGCTCCAAGCGCAATAAATAATACGGCCATTATAGCTGTTCCCCAATATCCAATATTGAAATCTTGAAATTGCTGCCTTTCTGATTTTTCATCGTTTGATCGAGTAATCCATATCGACTGCCACAAGGTAATGTCCATTGGAGCAGGCATCCAGCCAAGAAAGGCAATTAAAAAGGCTAAATCTTGATGGTGCGAGAAATTGAACTGACTAAGAGAAAACGTGGGTAGGAGATCGGCCAGCTTATCAAGTTTTAGAAAAAAGCATATCAGGGTAGCGATCCCTAGCAAAAGTACTACCCATTTTAGATAATCGGAGAGCTTTTTGGTGTTCGAAGAGGCCACCAGAATACCTGCAAGTACGAGCAGAATAGGGTTTACCCAGTTGGTGTTTTCTAGGCCGAATAAATTAGCAACTAATCCAGCTGTAACAATGCAAATGGCCGCAATAACAATATGCATGGTTCCAAATGTGATGATGGCAAAAATTGCTAACGCCCATTTGGAATGATTTGAATAGGCGGCAACTAAGTCTTTGCCCGATTTTAAGGGGATTAACGCTCCTGCTCTAAAGAATCCATACTTAAGAATGTGAATAAGGACAACAGCAATTATGAGTACCAAACCATAATTTGCCCCCGCCCGAGTACTTTGTACCAAATGGGAAACTCCAATGGCCGCTCCTGCGTATAGTAATCCGGGCCCTAAATTTTTGAATAAGCTGCTCATCAAACGCTTAACCGCTGGTTTATTTAGATTAATTCTGTATTAAAAATCAAGACAAAAATCTGACACAACACAGCGAATGTATTCAGAAATTTGCAGCCGATTAGCCGTGAAGAACCTTTTAATTCTTGCCATATCACATAAAGAACTGTGTGTTGAGGAGGTGGGTAAATTCCACATAAGTCCAGACATACAGGCAGAGAAGCTTCAGGAAATTAAGCGGAAGTTTAATATCCAGGAGTTAATGTTTCTTTCTACCTGTAATAGGGTGGAGTGGATATTGTCTGGAATTCCCTCCGACTTCAACTATCCGGCATTTTTGGCCCGTGTTTACCCCAATGTTGCTATAGACTTGCTTAAAGAATTTCAACCCTACCAAGATAAGGTAGCTGTTGAGCATGCTATGAAAGTAGCGGCTTCTATGGAGTCCATGGTGGTTGGAGAACGCGAAATTATTACTCAATTTAGGTCTGCTTTTGAGTTTGCGGAGAAAAATAACTTGGTAGGCGAGAGTATAAAATTGTTGGCGAACGAAGTGGTTTTAACTGCCAAACGTATATTTTCTGAAACCGATATCGCTACCAAACCTGTATCAGTGGTTTCCATTGCGTTTAAAGAGTTTCAAGAGCTTACGCATCCCAAAGACGCCAAGGTAGTGGTGGTAGGATCGGGTCAAACTAACACCAATTTCCTGCGCTTTCTAAAAAAGCATCATCCAGGATTTAGTTATACCATATATAACCGAACCTTGGAAAGTGGTGAAGAGCTTGCTGCTATGGTAGACGGATCCGCAAGGGAATTGAAATTCCTTTCAGAGCACCAAGGGGATGTAGACATCCTGGTTGCCTGTACTGGTGCTGAGCAGGCTATAATCAATCACACCATCGTTGATGCTTGGAGGGAAGGAAATAATACTTTGCCAAAAGTTGTAATAGACCTCGGGTTACCAGCCGATGTAGATCCAACGGTAGCCGATGATATAGGAGCTAATTTGATTTCTATGGCGCGTTTGCAGCCTATTTCAAAAAGCAATTTAGCTGCAAGACATCAAGCCGTAAGAGCTTGTTCTAAGATAATTGCTGAATCACTTGATAACTGGGATAAGGTGATAAGAAACCGTCAGCTGGAATTGGCCCTTCAAGGGATTCCTGCTGAAATGAGAAAATTTAGAGATAGAGCAGAAAAGGAAATATTTGCAACCGAATTGGAGCAAATGGATGAATTATCCCGAAAAACGGTAGAAAAAATGCTCGATTACCTCGAGAAAAAATACGTGGGAATTCCATACAAAATAACCAAATCGGTACTGCTCGATTAAAACATATTCTTTTGAGTAAAAAAATAATAATAGGATCTAGAGGAAGTGACCTCGCCCTGTGGCAAGCTAATTTTGTAAAGTCGAAATTGGAAAACGCTGGGCACCCCTGTGAAATTAAAATCATTAAAACTCAGGGGGATAAAATTCAAGACCTACCCTTCGATAAAATGGAAGGAAAAGGATTTTTTACCAAAGAAATTGAGGAGGCCTTACTTAGAAATGAAATCGATCTAGCGGTGCATTCGCACAAGGATTTGGAAACAACCAATCCTCCAGGATTAACGATTGCCGCGGTAAGCGAAAGAGCGAATCCGCATGATTTACTTTTAATAAGAAAAGAGGCCTACAATCCCACTGCCAATCTAAATTTAAAGCCTGGAGCTATTGTGGGTACCTCGGCTGCTCGTAGAATCGCCCAATTACACAGATATATAGCGCCTGATCAAATTAAAATGCTTCGTGGAAATGTACCCACTCGCATAAATAAGTTGAGAAATGGGGAATACGATGCAATATTGATAGCAGCAGCGGGAGTTGAAAGACTTAATTTGGATGTATCTGATCTTGTAGCGGTAGAGTTAAAACCAGAAATATTTGTACCAGCGCCAGCACAGGGCTTTTTGGGTATTCAATGTAGAGAGGAAGACCCCGTGGTAAGGGTTGTGCAAGAAGTGTTGGATAACGAGCAATCCAGAGCAATAATTAATCTGGAGCGGGGTGTTTTAAAGGCCTTATCAGGAGGGTGTCAGGTGCCTTTGGGTGCTCATGTCCTTATTAAGGATGATGGAGTTGCTGATTTTTGGTTAGCCTATGCGCCAAGCACATCTGGTACGGCAGATCATACCCTGCTTCACGGAAAGGATTTTGCCCGTTTGCATGAGGAGGCTTTACTATGGATAAAGCAGCCTGAAAAAAAAAAGTAATCAGCACTTTTCTCATCCAGGATAAATTCTCCGTAAAAGCACGTTTGGCTAAATTGGGTATGGACTTATTTTTAAAGTCCTACATCTATTTACAGCTAACCAATGAAAGGATTCCAGACGCCGAGTGGTATTTTGTGCAAAGTCCCAGGGCTGCATCCCTTATAGGTTCTTCCAAAAGAATTAAATCCCGATTGAAACTAGGGAAAATAGCCGCGTTAAGTGATGGAACAGACAAAGCACTATCGAAAATTGGATTAACTACAACTTTTGTTGGGAGTGGGAATTCTACAGAGTTAATTGCCCAGCAGTTTAAGGATTGCGTTGGAGAAAATGAGAAGGTAATTATACTATCTGGTAATAAGAGTCTGGATAAAGTATATATGGGTTTAGATCAAATCAATGTTGAAAAGTGGGTTTTTTATAAAAATAACTCATTGGAAATCAAAGAAAATGATGGGTATACTTATTATCATTTCACAAGTCCCACACAGATTGATGCATTTTTAAAACAAAATCAATTACCCAAGGATTCTCAAATCGGGGTTGTTGGTAAATCCACCGAAAAAATGCTTTCAGAAAAGGGGATAAAATCTATTTTACAGGAAGATTTCAGTGAAGATGCGATGATAAAGTTATTTTCGCGCTCCTTACAACCTTGATATGCGATTATTCAAAAAGCTTTTCTTGGCAGTATTTGTTCTAGCAATTGCCACTCTCATTGTACAGTTATCTCAAAACGATATACATGCTAGGTCTTCTGGTTCACCAGGGGGGTACTCTGGTTCTATAGGAGATGGTCAAACCTGCCGAACTTGTCATAGCGGGCCAAATGCAAGTTCAATTGAGAATGCAATCACGTCTGATATACCTGCGTCTGGATATATTCCAGGTGAGATTTACAACATTTCGGCAACCATTCAAGAATCTAATAGGAACCGATTTGGATTTGAGCTAACGGCAGAAACGGATAATAATGTTAAAATAGGAGAGTGGATTTTAACTGCGCCAGACCAAACGCGCCTAACCAATTCTAATAAAGTAGTAACCCACACCTCGTCCGGAAGAGTTGGGTCGGGAACTAAAACTTGGGAAATGCAATGGAAAGCACCTGAGGTAAGTGCCGGAGCCATAACATTTTATGCTGCACTAATGGCTGCGGATGGTGCAAATGGTAACTCAGGCGATAACGTGTATGTAAGCCAAAAGAAAGTTGATCCAGTTTCTACCTCTGTTAAGAAAAGAGAGAAAAGAAACTTAAATCTCTCTGTTTATCCTAACCCAGCAACCAACAGAATCAACCTAGATTTTCCGGAGGGAATGAATGAAACCTACGGGGTGTATATTATCGATGCAGGCGGTGTGGTAAGAGCATTCTACGAAAAAAGAGAATCTAACGGTGGTAAACTGGCTTTAAGTGTGGGTGACCTAGCTTCGGGACAATATTATGTTCGAGTATTTAGCGAGAATTACACCGCGGTAACTCCATTTTTAAAGAGATAAACTGAGTAAAATCAGTATATAAGCCCTTTACTTCTAAGTATTTACATAGGAAATTGCGTATTGGTTTATTTGATTTGCATAAAGTCAATCCCCACATATGCGCAAACTCTTATTCCTTCTTTTTCTTTTTGGCTTTTCTTTAATTAATTTCTCGCTCAAGGCACAGGATACTATCTGCCCTGTTGTAGATACTTTGCCTTTTACCACCGATTCAACGCACTTCAAAATTTGGAACGGGGAATCTTACGAGCAATTTTTTGTGAAGGGAATGAACTTGGGTATCTCTGTCCCGGGAACGAGTCCGGGAGAATTAGCGGCAACCACAGAAGATTATTATCGCTGGTTTACGGAAATCAAGGATGCGGGGTTTAATGCCATCAGAATTTATACGCTGCACTACCCAAGATTTTACCACGCCCTAGACTCCTTTAACACTGCCAATAAGAATAATCCGCTTTTTGTTTTTGTTGGAATATGGCTAGAGGAAGAGTTAGAGGGATACGATCTCGATTTATACACCTTAACAGATACCTTTGATGTTAATGGCCGCATTGCTGTAGACGCGGTGCACGGAAATGCTAATGTACCTTGTCCAAGAATTGGTAAGGGATGCGGTGAATATACTACTGATATTTCCCAATGGGTAATAGGCTACATTATCGGTAGAGAAGTGTATTGGGAAGAAGTGGTTAATGCCAATTTGCGCCATCCTACAAACACATCTTTTGTTGGACAATTTTTATCGGTGGATAGTGCACAGCCAGCCACTACATGGTTGGCCCAGCGAATGGATAACGTGCTAAAACACGAAATGAATAACTATGGAACCGCAAGACCTATTAGTTTTTCAAGTTGGCCAACATTAGACCCCATCGATCACCCATTGTTTCCGGGTAGAACCTATTTAGTGGAGGATACTGCTTTTTTTGATTTAACCAGAATAGATCACAGTCGCGCTCCAGGAGGAATTTTTGCCTCCTTCCACGCCTATCCATACTATCCACCTTTTATTGATGAAGATCCTAAATATCAAGGTAGGCAAGATCACCTTGGTGAAAATCCATATTTGGCCTACATAGAAGATATGGCGGCGTTTCACAAAGGTATGCCCCTATTAATTGCGGAGTTTGGTACCCCAACCTCCTGGGCTAGTGCAAGTGATTCGAGAAGTAATATGAACCACGGAGGAAACTCATCTAATCAAGTGGGAAATAATGCTATTCGAATGTTTCGAAATTATCAGCAGGCCAATATTGCTGGAGGGTGTTATTTTGCTTGGATAGATGAATGGTTTAAAAGGACTTGGATAACCGATGAGGTTGATTTTAACGTCTATAGCCGACAAAGATGGCACAATCTCATGGCTGCAGAACAGAATTTTGGTCTTAAAGAATATGTTCAAGCTAATATCAGTTTTCAGTCCACACAATTTTTTGGGGTAACAGCGCCTATAGTATCAGTTGAAAATGCTGCTAGTTATGCTTATTTCCACACAAAATTATTGCTCAATGATCCCATTGAAGCAGGTGATACCCTTTGGGTAGGTATAGATACTTACGATAATGCAATAGGGGAAAGCATTTTGCCCAATGGGGTGAGCAGTAGCAACCGAATGGAATTTGCCTTGGAGCTAACCTCAACCTCGGCAAACCTATACGTTACAAAAGCCTACGATATCGATGGTATTTTCTTCGGAATAGATAAAGAAGAAATTTATAAGCCAGGACAACTCTACCGGTCTATTGTTTCCAATGGCGCAGAATGGGTCTTGATGCAGTGGCATAACGATGAATTAGATGTCAATGCAATACAGAAAATTGGAGAGTTAAAAATCAATCAGCCAGGTGAAATCCTAAATTCTATCTCTTATGCCAATAATAATACTGAGGTAGAAATTAGACTGCCTTGGACTATGATTAATTTCACCGATCCAAGTCAGATGGAAGTATTACACGATGATACTGCAACACGATTTGTGAAAGAAACAGCCGTTTCCGATGGTGTTGCCTTCACTTTTTTCTACGAAAATCAAAAGTTGGAAACTACGAATAGATATTCTTGGCAAAAATGGATTACCACTACTTTTCCATACCAAGAGCAGTTTAAGGAGGCATATTTTCTAGTTAAGGATAGCTTAATTACGATGGTATCAAATCCAACCATTGGTCGATGCGATTATTATCAATTCGAGGCAAATAAAACTACCACCGTAGATGCTAGTAAAGGGGTGCTTTCCAATGATTTTCAACTCGATGGTAAAGTGCTAAGGGCTCAACTGGGTACGCAACCTGCAAGGGGAAGTGTTAGCCTAAACCCTGATGGGTCATTTGTGTATATACCTGAGGATTCTATAAAAGGCAATGACCAGTTTACCTACTTTGCTTTGGGTGAAGGTTTACCAAGTAGGGAGGTTTCGGTTTATGTAAATATTGTAGATACTATTACGGGTGGAGAGCCGCCAGAGCCCCCAGAACCACCTCAACCACCTGAGCCTCCGGTAGAACCTCCGGTTGAGCCTCCATTGGTAGATTTAGAGGCTGAGATTGTAGCGCTAGGTCCAAACCCAAACGAGGGTGTATTTAGATTTGAATCCGATGTATTTGTAGATAAATACGAGATCCGAGATAGTAAAGGACAATTAATGAAAGAGTCCTTTATTCTAGACGTAAAGGGAACGGTAGACTTATCTGCCTTAGATGATGGAATGTATTATTTCACGGTATTTGCTGGCGAGCAAATTATATCCAAAAAAATACTCTTGCGAAGAGAGTCTAACTAGCTCGTGAAGTTCACTTTTTTGTGAGAACCATCACAGAATGGCTTTTTTGAGGAGGCTCCGCAGCGACATAGTGCTGTGGGGCCTTTTTTAATTTCCTCCTCTCCCTGTTCATTGCATATAATCAGGTCTTGCTGTATGAGTATTGGGCCGTCTTTAGCCAAAGTCACTTTAGGCTTATCCATTTTAGTTTCGTTTTTATCTTTTAGAAAAAGAGCACCAGAGGGGCAAGTCTGTACCTGTTTTATAATCGCAGATTTATCCGCAGCATTTAAGTCAACCCAAGGTTTTCTTTTAGGATTAAAAACCTCTGGCAGACCGTGCCAACATTTAGCACTGTGGATGCACCTATCTGGATTCCAGCCAACAGTTAACTCGCCTTTTTTGTATTCTTTTTCCATGAGAATTTATTTAAATGCTGGGATGCCCGTTACATCTGCACCCGTAATTAAAAGGTGGATATCGTGAGTCCCTTCGTAGGTAATTACTGATTCTAAGTTCATCATGTGTCGCATGATGCTGTACTCATTTGTTATACCCATAGCTCCCAGTATTTGGCGACTTTCCCTAGCAATTTGCAATGCTATGTGAACGTTGTTTCTTTTGGCCATACTGATTTGTGCCGTGGACGCCTTACCCTCATTTCTCAATGTACCTAATCTCCAGGCTAAAAGCTGAGCTTTAGTAATTTCAGTTACCATTTCTGCAAGCTTTTTTTGAACTAGCTGGAAGGAAGCAATGGGTTTATCGAATTGAATTCTTTCTTTGGCGTATCGAAGTGCTGTATCGTAACAGTCCATGGCGGCGCCAATTGCACCCCAAGCGATACCATACCTAGCTGAATCTAAACATCCAAGAGGGGCGCCAAGACCGTCTTTGTTAGGGAGAATATTATTTTCTGGAATAAACACATTGTCAAAAACCAATTCACCTGTTGCCGATGCGCGTAAACTCCATTTTCCATGGGTTTCTGGAGTAGTAAAGCCCTCCATTCCTCGTTCTACAATTACACCCTTTATTCTACCCTCTTCATTCTTAGCCCAAACCACAGCAACATCACAAAACGGAGAGTTAGAGATCCATAATTTTGCTCCATTCAGGAGAAATCCTCCATCGGTTTTAGTAATTCGGGTAACCATTCCACCTGGGTTAGAACCATGGTCTGGTTCGGTTAGCCCGAATGACCCTATCCACTCACCAGTGGCAAGCTTGGGAAGGTATTTTTTACGATGTTCTTCTGAGCCGTATTTCCAAATGGGATACATTACCAAAGAGGTTTGCACTGATGAGGTTGAACGTATTCCAGAATCTCCACGTTCTAGCTCCTGCATTACTAAACCATAAGATATTTGATCTAATCCTAGACCGCCATATTCTTCTGGGATATAAGAACCAAATCCACCAATTTCGGCCAAACCTGGAACGAGTTGTTTCGGAAATTGAGCCTTTTCATAAGCCTCCTCAATGATGGGAGACAATTTCGCCTTTACCCATTCACGAGCAGAATTTCTAATTAATTTGTGTTCTTCGGTAAGTAATTCGTCTATATCGTAGTAATCTACACCTTTAAATAAGTCGCTCTTCATATGATATTCTGTGGAAACCGTTAATATGTTTTACCTTTGTAATCTAACGCCAATGTTAAAAGAAAAAACTTGGAATTTATAGCGAAAGCACCCTTTAATTCCTTTCTATCCTGGCACTTCTACTTTATAATAAGTCAGTTGCTAATATTTGGTTCACTGCGATTAAGCACGGGATTAAGTTGGCCTCAATGGATGTCGCTTGTAGTGCGCCCTAACCAGGAGTCGGATAATAACAGCCTAAATTTTCTTAATGTCTCGCTAACTACTTTAGGCTGGCTAAATGTTGCCTTTACCATAAATCTTGTAGGACAGTATTTTAACTGGGATGCATTTTCTTTTACGGGGAGCTATAGTTATTTGGTAAGCGCCATAGGGGTTGCTTTTTGGATCGCGATCTATATGTTGCTTTTTAATTTTGGTTTTTGGCTATCCGATGAAAACCGCGTATTCCTGTATTTAAAGAATTCTTTTTATCGAGTTTTTCGATTTTATGGCTTAATAGGTGTGCCTATTAATCTATTGTTAATATTTATTCCTCTTGGAAGTGTAAAGCCACTGCTGTATCTCGCTATAGCATTGATTTTAATACTGTTAGGTATTCGGATAATTCAAGGAATAAATTTCTCCGTGAAAAAGGGGCTTTCGATATGGTATATAATTTTGTACCTTTGCGCGCTCGAAATTACACCCCTCTTATGCTTGGCTAAGGCCATCATTTGATAAAGTGTATTTGGCTTAGTTCAAACAAAATCGAATATTGTTTTGAAAATTAAAAGCATTCTTATTTCACAGCCGGCCCCTTCGAACGGCAAAAGTCCCTATTTCGAAATTGCTGAGAAGCATAAAGTGAAGATTGACTTCCGGTCATTTATTCATGTTGAAGGTGTTGAGGCTAGGGAATTTCGCAAGGAAAAGATCAATATTCTCGATCATACTGCGGTTATTTTAACCAGTAGAAATGCAGTGGATCACTTTTTTCGCCTTTGCGAGGAAATGAGAATTACCGTTCCAGATACCATGAAATACTTCTGTATCTCGGAATCTACCGCCTTCTATCTTCAAAACTATATCGTGTACAGAAAGCGTAAAGTTTTTGTTGGAAATCTTCGTTTCGAGGAGTTGATGGACTCGATCAAGAAGCATAAAAACGAAAAGTTCTTATTGCCTTGTTCGGATATTCAAAAATCTGAGATTCCAGATCTTTTAAATCAGGCGAACATCAACTTTACTAAGGCGGTAATGTATCGCACTGTGGCTTCGGATCTTTCGGATTTAAAGGATATAAAATACGATATGTTGGTGTTTTTTAGTCCTTCTGGAATTGAGTCTTTGTTTAAAAACTTTCCAGATTTCACTCAAGACAATACCAAAATTGCTGCTTTTGGTCCAACTACTGCTAAGGCAGTTAAAGATCACGGCTTAAGATTAGATCTAAATGCCCCGCTTCCAAATGCACCTTCTATGTCTATGGCAATAGAGCAATTTTTAAAGAAGTAGTCTATAGTAATTGTTATACTTTTGAAAGCACCCAATCGGGTGCTTTTTTTATGCCTAATACATTCCCCAAATCAGAGAAATTGAAATCTAGAAAAGCCATCAAGTCGCTTTTCGAAGGAGGAATCCGTATTGGTAAATTTCCAGTCCAAGTATTTTATTTACCTGGCGATACCGACGAAGCAAATGGAGTTAAGGCGGGCTTTTCGGTATCTAAAAGAAAGGTGAGATCTGCGGTAAATAGGAATAGGATTAAGCGTTTGATGCGTGAAGCCTATCGCTTAAATAAATCCGGCTTGCTCGAAATCACTCGTGATAGGGGTATAAGCCTTAACGTGTTTTGGGTTTATCAAGCCACCGAAGAATTTAACTTTACCGAGATAGAATCAAAAATAAGTTTCCTTATAAATCGTTTGATTGAACAGTTGCAAGAAGATGAAAAATAAATTTTTTAAACGACCAATTGCTATCGCAACCCTAGTGATAGTGGTTTTTTCGAGTTTAGCTTTTACCGTTAGGGAGCGAAACCTCTTCGAAATAGCTAAGAACATTGAGATTTTCACTTCCATGTATCGTGAAATCAACATGTATTATGTGGATGAAACCAAACCTGGGGAACTGATGCGCACGGCAATAGATGCCATGCTATCTTCTTTAGACCCCTATACCGTTTATATTTCCGAAGCCCAAATAGAGGATTACCGATTCATGACCAATAGGGTTTATGGTGGAATTGGAGCTACTATTCGTCAAATGGATGGAAGGGTAGTTATAAGTGAGCCCTATCCAGGATTTCCTGCTGCTAAGGCAAAGTTGAAAGCGGGTGACGAAATACTTGCAGTTGATGGTGAGTCGGTTAAAGGGAAACCTACCTCTGAAGTTAGTGATAGACTGAAGGGACAGGCGGGTACAAAACTTAAACTTAAAGTTTTACCGTATGGTAGTACTCAACCTAAGGAGGTTGAACTAGAACGCGAGAATGTGAAAATGGACGATGTTTCGCATTTTGAGATGCTATATGACAGTATTGGCTATGTTAAATTAGATGCCTTTACCGAAACGGCATCATCTGAAGTAAAAGAGGCTCTGGAGCAGTTTAAATCTAATGGCGCTAAGGGCATTATTTTAGATTTACGCGGTAATGGTGGGGGACTATTGAGAGAAGCGGTTGCAATCGTTAATTTCTTTGTTCCCAAAGGTTCTTTGGTAGTAACAACTAAGAGCAGAATTGAAGAGCAAAACTCTGAACACTATGCCTTAAACGAACCTCTGGATACCGAAATTCCATTAACAGTATTGGTTGATGAGCGATCGGCATCAGCCTCTGAGATCGTTTCAGGAGCGCTCCAAGACTTGGATAGAGCGGTTATTATTGGGTCAACTACTTTTGGAAAAGGATTGGTACAGAACGCGGTGGATTTAAGCTATAATTCTAAGCTGAAACTTACTATTGCTAAGTATTACATCCCAAGTGGGAGATGTATTCAAAAAATAGATTACTCGGAGCGCGATGAGTTTGGTCTACCTACTGAGGTTCCAGATTCGCTACTAAAAAAGTTCCAAACCAAGGCTGGAAGGCCCGTGATGGACGGAAGGGGAATAGAGCCAGATGTGAAAGTTGAGGATGAGGAAGCGGGTAGAGTTATTGGTGGAATTTATGCCAAGGCGTTGTTTTTTAAATACGCCAACGATTATGTATTAAAGCATGACTCTATTGTTGCTCCAGCTAAATTTAGAATTAGCGATGTAGACTATGCAGCCTTTGTGAAAACAGTTACCGAGGCAGATATAGACTATTCCACCCAGTCTTCGAAATATCTAGATAAGGTTATGGAGGTTGCAAAACGTGAAAAGTATTTTGACGATGCCTCGGAAGACTTTAAGATGCTTTCTCAAAAATTAGAACCGAACCTAAATCGAGATTTAGAAAAATTCGAGTATCAGATTAGAAACATCTTAGAAAACGAAATTGTATCACGTTATTACGCAATTAAAGGAAGGTTACAACATTCGTTAAGTGACGATCCAATTATGGATTCTGCAATGAAATACCTGAATCCAAAGTTGCAATCAGAATTGTTAGCATTATCTAAGTAAAATGCCATCAAGGGGGGACCTAGTCAATTTAAGTAGCACACTGTTCTTGTATGCATTGTGTTTAGTAGTTGTGGGATTGCCCTTGAGTAAATTTCTGATTTCTGTAGGTAGTTTATTAATGGCAATTGCCTTTTTTGTCTACCTGCTTTCTAACCAAAAGGCCGTTAAAACATCTGCACCGCTATTAAGGGTATGTGGTTTTTTAATTATTACTGGGGTAGTATTTGCTTGGCTCCTAATTCCTGGAGATAATTTTGACCATGCATTAAATGATATCCGAATAAAGGCTCCCATTCTGGCATTTCCTTTGTTTTTTGCCTATGGTCCAAAAATCTCTGCGAAATGGAGAGATAGGGTGTTGCGTATATTTCTAATGGCATCTGCTGGTTCAGCTTTGACTACCTGTGTTCTAGCCTTTTCAGATTTGGTTGGATGGATGGATTTGGAATTTAGGGAGTACAGCCCATTTTTTTCCCATATCAGATTGAGCCTCAATCTTGTATTGGCCATTCTTCTGCTCGTGTTTGTGGGGGATGGGTTGTTCGAAAAGAAATACCGAATCCTTCTGTTTGTGCCTATGTTCCTGGCACTTATCGTTCTCCAGTCGGTTACTGGGTTAGGCATTTTATTTCTTGCTGCTTTGGTTTCTATCAAGCGATTGGTGAAATCCCGTCTGGGTAAATTGCTGGTATTGCTCGCCATTCTTGGGGTAGGTTATGTTGGTTTTGAGGTGGTATCCTACTTTATCCAAAGAGATCAACCACAACCAAATCAAGAGAGTTTTATCACCGAAAACGGACATTATGTACATACGATTTCGGATGATGACGGAATGGCTCGTGCTTGGGAACTAAAAAGTAATATTTCTATAGATAGTACCTCCGATAGAGGTTATAACCTTAGAGGTGCTTTATTGCGATACCTGAGTTCCAAAAACTTAACCAAGGACAGCATCGGTGTTGCAAAGCTCAGTCAAAGGGATATAGCCCTCATTGAGCAGGGAATAACGAATTATAAATATCCTTCTTGGTGGCCCTTAAAAAAACGTTTCGAAGCGATAAGGTTTCAAATGGAAAATTATTTCAGTAACGGAAATCCAAACTCTAATTCTGTTGGAATGCGCCTGGTTTACTGGGAGTTGGGGTTAAAAATTTTTTCGGAGCGTCCATGGATAGGGAATGGGGTACAGAACTTAAAAGCTAATTATGCTGAGGCGTATGAGTCCTTTAGGTTTAAAATAGATGAGAAGTATAGGCGACGAGCACACAATCAGTTTCTTACCTTTTTAATTTGCTATGGGGTACTTGGATTTTCCCTCATTTCTCTTGGTTTTGCTCTGGTGATCTTCCCCTGGCGCGCTCAGCATGTAGCACGATTATTTTTATTGGTTTTGTTGGTTTCATTTCTTGCGGAAGACACCTTAGAAACACAAATGGGGGCAACTTTTGCTGGTTTTTGGATGGCTTGGTTTTTTATAAAAGGAAATCACAACAAAGAAGCGTAGATTTTCTCCGTTTTTTTAGCCATGGCCTTGGCGCTAAAGTTTTGGGCTAATTCTGCTCCACACCTCCCCATGCTTTCCGCAAGATTTGAGTCTCGGTAGAGTAATAATAGGTTTTTTGCAAACTGATTATAGTCTCCTGGTGGGCATAAAAGACCATTTTTCTCGTGTTGTACCAATTCTGGAATACCTCCAGCTTTGGTTGCAATAACGGGGAGTTTAGCGAACATGGCGTCAATAATGGAGGTGCCCAAACCTTCTGTTGAAGAACTTAGAGCAAAGACATCAAAATCGCTTATTATCTGATGTACATCGGCTCGGTAGCCCAGTAGTTTAACTGTTTTGCTTAAATCATTTTCTTTTATAAAGTGCTCAATATGCTCTCGTTCTCCACCCTCGCCAACTAATATTAATTGGGCATTTTCATTTGTTGGAATCTGATTTAAAAATTCTTTCCAAGCTTTAAGTAGGCAGAGGTGGTCTTTATGGGGGGCTAATGCTGCCACACATCCTACCAACCATGTTTGGGGTGGGATATTTAATTCCCGCCTAAGAATACCTTTAAAAGTCCCAATCTTTTCGGCGTCAACTCCTGAATAAACCGTTTGAAGTTTTCCTTTATTCCTTTGTAGGCTGGCTTTACATATCTTTTTTATCGTTTCCGAAACACAAAGGATGGCACTAATTCTATTATGCTCATACTTCCATTTGCTTAACACATTCCCTCCTATTGGGAAATCTACTCGCCTGGATACTACCAAGGGAATATCCAGCTTTGAAATAATAAGGGCAAGAAGGGCAATAGTATGCGATTTTGAGTCGTGGGTGTGGATAAGGTGGTAGCGGTTGGTTTTTAACAACTTTACGGTGGAAGTAATTCTTTTCCCTAAACCATGGGTTTCAAAAAACTCAAAGTCCACATCTTTTGCAAAACCTTTTCTTCCTAGTTCTGCATCTATGGGGCATAAAACGGTATGGAATAGGTTAGAACTACTCTTTTCGATTAGGTAGGCGAGTTGTTGTTCACCTCCGCGCCAAGTTTTAGGGGTAGATATGTGTAAAATCTTCATCATGCTACCCGTGCTTTTCATCAATTAGCCTTTTAAGCTTTACGTATTTCTTGTACGTAGCTCCGGCGCTTTTCTTTGCAATATAAAGGCCCATTTTCCCGTCCAAGAAGCCGGCTTTTAAAATATAATTTCGAACAAAACGCATTGTCGCTCTTAATTCTGGTTTGCCGGGATACCACTTTTTACCTTTTTCGAAAAGTGCTTGGGCAGAGATGCTACTAAAGTGCTCTATTTGCTTTTCGTGTTGCTCAAAAGATTGGAATGTATAATGAAGTATATCGCCTTTTAAAAAGCCAAGTTTTTTGCCTGGGTACAAAATGTACTTATCATGGGGATTTCTTCCTCCCCAGTATCCGCTGTCATTTTTAAACAAACGAATTTTCCTGTCTGGGTACCAAGATCCATGGCGTATCCATTTACCGCAGAACTCACTCAATCGATTCATTTCAAAAGCATCGAAAGAATTTAAGTTGGCTTTTTTTATGGATTTTTCTAATTCTGGACTCAAGGCTTCATCGGCATCCAAGGAAAGTACCCAGGTATTTGAACATTTATCCCTAGCAAAATTCTTTTGCTCCTTATAACCTAAAAATTCTTGCTCAATAATTTTCGCCCCCAGAGATTTCGCGATTTCCGTAGTGTTATCGGTTGAGAATGAATCTACTACTACAATTTCGTCGGCAATATTTTTAACCGAGCGAATGCAGCGTTCTATATTGGCCGCTTCATTCTTTGTAATAATAGCAACGGAAATCCCTGTCATTGTTCAAAAGTAGCAAAAGCAATAGTTCGGTTAATCTCCAGAATCTGTTATTTTTATGTTATGGACAAACGATGGACCCCAACTCCCCTACCAGCTGAGGATCAATCTTCCGGATTAAGTCAAAAGCTAAATGTTTCAAAAGTAATTTCAGACCTGTTGTTGCAACGGGGAATAAACGATTTCGAATCTGCTAAATCCTTTTTTCGACCAAACATAGGACAGCTGTACAGCCCTTTTTTAATGAAAGGGATGGATGCTGCGGTTCGGTGTCTAGGTATGGCATTAGAGCAGCAAAAGAAAATAATGGTTTATGGAGATTACGATGTTGATGGCACCTCGGCGGTTGCGTTGGTCTATGGATTTTTAAAGAAGTACCACAACAACATTGAGTTTTATATTCCCGATCGCTACGGAGAAGGATACGGGGTGTCTCACCAAGGGATGTCATATGCTATCGACCAAGGTGTAGATTTGTTGATTACTCTGGATTGTGGTATCAAAGCAGTTGAAACTCTAAAAATTGCTACAGATGCTGGCATAGATGTTATCATTTGTGATCACCATTTTCCCGGAAACGAATTGCCAATCGCTACGGCTATCTTAAATCCAAAACAAAAGGATTGTGCATATCCATTTAAGGAATTATGTGGTTGTGGTGTTGGTTTTAAGTTGTTGCAGGGGCTGGTGGAAAAGTACAATTTAGAGGAAGAGGTTCTCTGGGCTCAATTAGATTTAGTGGCCATAGCAACAGCGGCTGATATAGTCCCAATTGTAGATGAAAATAGAACCCTTACTGCGTTGGGTTTGTCCGTTATAAATAGTGATCCTAGACCTGGAATTCAGGCTTTGTTTGAGGCTGCTGGCAACAAAAAAGAAATTGGAGTAGGGGACCTGGTGTTTACCGTTGCTCCTCGAATTAATGCTGCGGGAAGGATAGAACATGGAAAAGAGGCGGTAAAATTATTGTCTCGCGATGAAATGGACGAGGCAACAAACTTGGCTAAAAATCTACATGTGCTCAATATGGAGCGCAGGCAACTAGATCAAGAAATGGCAGCCGAAGCCTTGGAGCAAATTTTGGCTAGGGGGTTGGGAGAAAAAAATACGACGGTAGTGTACGATCCCAGCTGGCATAAAGGAGTGGTTGGAATAGTTGCCTCTCGGCTTACCGAAACATATTACCGTCCCACTGTTGTGCTTTGTAAATCAGATGATAAAATTACTGGAAGCGTTAGATCCGTTAAAGGTTTTGATGTGCATGATGCCCTTTGTGAATGCAGTGATTACCTAGAGCAATTTGGTGGACATAAATATGCTGCTGGCCTAACTATGAAAGCGGATAGGCTGGATGCCTTTTCCCAGAAATTTGAAGAGGTAGTTAGCCGAAAAATCCCAAAAGAACTACTCATCCCAGAAATTGAATATGACCATGAATTACACTTAAGCCAGATTACGGGCAAGTTTTACAACGTGCTTAAACAAATGGCGCCCTTCGGTCCAGGTAACTTGGCCCCTTTATTTTTATTTAAGGAGGTGTTTGTTCAGGGTAGATCGAGAATATTGGGAGGAAAACATCTAAAATTTAACGTTACCCAAAGTGGCACAGAGTCCATACATTTTCCGTGTATAGCCTTTGGTATGGCTGAAAAACTTCAGTTTATAGAAAATCAAAAGCCATTCCAAATGCTGGCCTCTATTGAAGAGAACCATTGGAATGGCCGAGTTGAATTACAATTGGTTGTAAAGGATATTAAACCAGAATTTTAACCCCCTGACCTTTCATTGCCAAGGTTTCTTCAATTCCGTTCCAAAGTCTAATTCGTGATTGTAGAGCTTCGCGTGCAGCAATTTTAGCTTCTTCCCATTTACGCTCATTTTTACCACAAAGGTCAGCAACCATTTCTAGTGCCATAGGACCATGCTCATCCCCATCAATTTCCACATGTCTTTCCATGTAATAGATTAAGGAATTGAGTCTTCCATCCTTATTCATGTCTTTAAGAATGCTTAGGAACATGTCGGGGATTAAGTCTTCACGCCCAAAAGTAAAGGCTGCAGCTACCTCATGAGCTTTTCCGTTTTGAAGCAAATCGAACGTGCTTTCTAAAAATGGCCCCACTTTTCCCGGAAGAATAGTTTGCCTTAAGTATGAAACAACATCCTTTTTTCCATTAACAGCTCTAAAGAAAGTCTGAGCATCGGCGCTATTTGCTCCGCTTTCCTTCATAGCTTCAATGTACATTTCGTAATGGCTCATTACCCTTCCATCGTGGAAGTAATCAGACTCTTCGGCAGTTACTATTTCATTTATAAAACGCTTTATCTTTCCATTTCCTCGGGTTGGGTTCCATGGAATATCGGTTGATGTTATTTTATTCTGAAGCCACTTAACAAGGCTCATAAAGTCCCAAACGGCAAAGATATGCTGCTCCATAAAGGTGTTCACATTCTCAATGCTGTCTAACTGGTTGTAAAGGGAATGATTGATTAAATCTTGTCGAAGAGGGGCTACTGCGTCTTGAATTTCTTCTGTTCTCATAATTGCCACTTACGGTAAATGTTACGGTTTCGTTTTAAACTTGGTATGGTTTTTTTGTCTTTCTGAGTGTTCGTCAATGCGTTAAGCATCTCTGACCTATACTTCTAACAAGATTTAAGCTGTTTTGTTTTTACAAAAATGACTACTAGTACAAAAGTAGGTTAAAATAGCGGTTAGCATACCAATAATTCAGTTTTTTTATGAACTGATTGAATTTGGGAAAATAAAATTTGGTGTAGTGATTTCCAAGTTGGAATTCTAGGTGGAAAAACTAACGGATTATAACTCTGGATAGTCGAGCTGATAACTGACTTTTAGCGCGATCATATTCTTTTTGATTGCGTAAAAGTTCCATCATTTCGTCTTCCGAACGCGTGGTTTTTAGTGCCTCCTGAATGTCTCGTATTTCCATTTCAACCCTTAGCAATTGATAGGTGTAAAGGGTTTTAGTAATGGCTAAGTTTAAGTTTGCTTCTTCTTTATTGGTGAAAATAAAATGCTTTTTCTCCCAATTAGGACTTAGTTCATAGGCTGGAGTTATGATGTCTGCGTAAAGGGAAGTAATTTCTGAATCTTCAACCCACTTAATGGCCTCAGAGAAATTTTCATTTTCTCGAATAAAGGCTAGTAGTTTTTGGTGTTTTTCGCTTTGAAAAGTTATTTCATCGGCGTCTAAAGTTTCAAGAATAAAGTCTCTAACACCAACTTCAGCTTCAATTATTTCGCCAGCACCATCTTTCTCTCGATAAAGGAATTGTTTATCGCCATATTGCAATAGTAACCGAAGTATTTCTCTTTCCTGAATATCAGCGCTGAGTCCTTTTTTTAGGTTTTGCTTCTCGGTGGGAATTTCGGTTCCTGCAATTCGAGCGGTAATTTCACCTTCTATTTGGTCGCTATCGAAGCCTTGTTTAAGGTTTTCTCTGGCCTTACCGCGGAGGTATTTGTTAACCTCTTTAAGTAAAACGGCTTCATCAATATCGAGCAAGCCGGCACAATTCTTACCGTAAACATTTCTTGCTAAGGGGTCGCTAATTTGGCTTATGGTTTCAGCCATTTCCCGCAAAACAGCTACCTTTTTAATGGGGTCGTTTAACTCCTGACCTTCTGTTAAAATACTAGCCTTAAATGATACAAAGTCTTTGGCGTTATCCTGGATGAAATCTAAAACCTCTTCTCTGGCGTGTTTTTTAGCGAAGGAATCTGGGTCTTCACCGTCAGGAAATAGACAGGCCTTTACAGCCAAATCTTCCTGGAGGAAAAGGTCAATCCCTCTGAAAGATGCTTTTATCCCCGCTGAATCGCCATCGAATAAAATGGTAACATTTTTCGTGTAACGACGGATAAGTTTAACCTGATCTTTGGTTAGTGATGTACCCGAGGAGGCTACTACATTTTTAATTCCAGCTTGGTGTAGGGAAATAACGTCGGTATAACCTTCTACCAAAAAGCAGTTATCCTCTTTGGTTATGGTGTTTTTCGCTTGATACAAGCCGTACAACACTTTGCTCTTGTTGTACAGTTCATTCTCTGGACTGTTGAGGTATTTTGGAATTTTTTTATCCGCTTTTAAGGTGCGGGCACCAAAACCTAATACTTGGCCAGATAAATTATGGATAGGGAAGATAACCCGTCCGCGTAAAAAATCGTAAAGTCCTGATCTACCTTCTTTACTCAATCCAGCAGCCAGCAAATACTTTTGATTGAATTGATTTTTTAGGGCTTCTTGGGTAATCCCATCTTTTTCTGGATTGTACCCCAGATTAAATTCTTTGATTGTGGCATCGGTAAACTCTCTTTCATAGAAGTAAGAGAGTCCAATGTTTTTTCCCTCCTCTGTTTGGTGCAAACAATCCTCAAAATAATCAGCGGCAAAACGGTTTAATGCGGCTATGGATTCTCTTTCAGACCTTGCTTGAATTTGTTCAGGACTTTGTTCCTTTTCCTCAATGAGAATGTTGTACTTGCCGGCCAGCCATTTTAGGGCTTCAGGATAAGTCCACTTTTCGTGCTCCATTAAAAAGGAGACCACATTGCCTCCCTTTCCGGTAGAAAAGCACTTAAATATTTGTTTGGATGGTGAAACGAAAAACGATGGAGTTTTTTCGTCAGTAAATGGGCTTAGTCCTTTAAAATTTGATCCCGATTTCTTTAAGGCAACAAATTCTCCAATCACCTCCTCAATGGAGGCGGAGTCAATTATTTGCTGAATGGTTTCCTTTGGGATCAATCTTGCGTATGAACTTTTTGTGAAATTTGAATTCCGTTTGTATCGTATGAGGTCCAAGTGCCCACAGGGATATCCATATCGTATTCTCCCATTAATTGCACTTTCCCATTTTTATGCCAAATTCTATATAGTCCGTGTTTTTTTCCTTCGATGAAATCTACTTCGGTTTTTTTCTCTCCCGTTTTGTACCAAGAGCTCCAGGTCCCTATCCGTTGTCCATTTTGCTCGAAGCCAATGCTTTCTAATTCCCCAGTTTCGTAGTAGGTTATGATCTCTTTTTTTTCGAGGTTTTTGCTAGTTTGCTCCGTTTGCTTCTGGGTTTCTTCCGATGTGGAGGTTTGGTTACAAGCCAAGCAACCAATGATCAATAGGCTAAAAATGAATTTTCTGCGCATAAATCGATTATTTGGTTCTTTCTATGGTATACTGTACTAGGTCTATCAAGGATGATTTTGCTTCCGATTCTGGAATTACTTTAATGCACTCTAGGGCAGCATCTCGGTAAGCCAGCATTTTCGTTTTTGCATATTCAATTCCACCCTTTTCAATTACAAAATCAATAATTTTTTGAATTCGCTCCCGCTTATTTCGGTGATTTTTTAACTGAAAAATAATTTGTTTTCGCTCTAGCCAACTACAGTTGTTTAGCGCATAAAGTAAAGGCAGGGTTACCTTTTTTTCTTTGATGTCTATACCCAATGGTTTGCCCACCGCATCTGTTCCGTAGTCAAAAAGGTCATCCTTAATTTGGAAGGCCATTCCCACCTGAGTTCCAAAGTTTTTTAAGGCTTCTTTATGCTCTTCATTGTCCGTAGCAGAGGTAGCTCCAGCGTGGCAACAGGTAGAAATTAAACTCGCCGTTTTTTGTTCTATGATGTTTAGGTAGACCTCTTCGTTTAGGTTTATTCCTCTCGATTTTTCTAACTGTAATAATTCTCCTTCCGACATTTTCTTTACCGAAGTGGAAACTATTCTCAGTAATTCAAATTCGTTGTGGTCTATCGCTAAAACTAAAAGTTTGGAGAGTAAATAATCTCCTACCAGTACCGCTATTTTATTTTTCCAAAGGGCGTTTATGGAGAAAAATGAACGGCGCTCCATGGCGTCGTCAATCACGTCATCGTGCACCAAAGTTGCCGTATGGAGTAGTTCTATTAGTGAAGCCGCTCTGAAGGTTCCGTCTGAAATATTTCCAACAGCTTTTGCAGAGAGGAAAACAAACATGGGACGCATTTGCTTCCCCTTGCGCTTAATAATAAAATGGGTGATTTTGTCCAAGAGTGGAACCTTGGATTTCATGGATTTTCTGAAGCGATCTTCAAAGGCTTCTAATTCCTCTATTATGGGAGCTTTAATGTTATCTACCCGACCCATGTTTTAATTTGCCGCTAATATATGGTTTAGGGATTTAGGGCAGCTCTACCGCCTTGTTTTTATTTGCTAATTGCCCACAAGCAGCATCTATGTCTTTACCTCGAGAACGTCTAACATTTACTACTAAATTCCTCGATTCCAAGTAGGCGGAAAATCGATCTACCTTTTCTGGATCAGCTTGTTGGTATATGCCTTCGTCTATAGGATTGTACTCGATAATGTTAATTTTACAAGGGACATGCCTACAGAAATCAGCAAGCTCTTGAGCATCCTCCAACTCATCATTAAAGTCTTTAAAAATGATATATTCAAAGGTTACGCGAGTTCCAGTTTTATCGTGGAAATGACGAAGACTTTCCGCTAGTACTTCTAGGTTATTGGATTCATTAATCGGCATTATTTTATTACGCTTCTCGTCATTAGCCGCGTGAAGAGAAAGGGCAAGGTTAAATCGCACTTCATCGTCACCCAATTGCTTGATGAGTTTCGAAACCCCAGCTGTTGAAATGGTAATTCTTTTGGGAGACATACCTAAGCCGTAGGTTCCAGTAATTTTTTCTACCGATTCAAGGGTGTTTTTGTAATTCAAAAGAGGTTCGCCCATCCCCATGTAAACTATGTTGCTTAGGTTTTTACCATAGTGTTCCTGAGCAAGATTTTTAATGGTAACCACCTGATCGTATATCTCATCAGGGCTTAGGTTTCGAACTCTTTTAAGTTTACCAGTAGCGCAAAAGGCGCAGGTTAAACTGCATCCAACTTGCGAAGAAATACATGCGGTCATGCGGTCGCCTGCAGGGATTAAAACCCCCTCGACTACATTGCCGTCAAATAATTTAAAAGCAGCTTTAAAAGTCCCATCTGAGCTGTGTTGTAAATCTGAAATTTCTAATTTTCTAAAACTGAAATTCTCGTGTAACTTTTCTCTAAGGGCCTTGGAGAGATTGGTCATTTCATCAAATCCAGTGTAGGATTTCGTCCATATCCACTCGTAAAGTTGTTTGGCTCTAAAGGGTTTTTCTCCCCATGAAACCATCTTTTCCTTTAACTCTTCAAAGCTAAGTGCTCTAATATTTGGCTTATTCTCTGTTGTCAAAACTTATCTGGTAATAAGGCTGCTGCAATTTTTAAATCTACTGGGGAAGTAATTTTAATATTTTCAAAATTCCCTTCCACCAAATTTACTTCCATTCCCATTGCTTCTACAACGGATGCATCATCTGTAAAGTTTTCCGAAAATTCTTGTTCTAGCCCTTGGTTAATTAGTTTTCTGGTAAAACATTGTGGCGTTTGAATCTGTACTACCTTACTCCGATCTAACGCTTTACTTTGATCTCCTTCTTTCCAACGCAATGAATTTCCAGAAGGTATAAAGGGGATTGCGTTCCCTAGTTTTTCGGCAGTGGAGTAACAAGTTTCGAGTGTTTTGTTGTTTACTAAAGGCCTTACTGCGTCGTGAATACCAATAATTTCTGCCTTGCAAGCACGTACTCCGTTTTGCACCGAGTGAAAACGCTCTTTCCCACCAAATACCGTGGAAATGGTTATGTCAGGTAGGAATTGATCTTTTATTTCTTGGAATACATCTTGCATTTCTTTGGATATCACAATCACGATATCCAGGTTTTTATTCCAATCGTAAAAAGCCCGAATAGTCCAAGCAATAATGGGAGTGTTTTTGATGGTTAAGTATTGTTTGGGAATGCTACTTCCCATTCGTTTACCAACACCACCTGCAACAATTACGACGCCGTATTTATTCATTGTAAATCCTGTAAAAACAAAAAGGCTACACGAAGGTAGCCTTTTTAATATCTAGGAAAATCGGTTCTTAAAGAATCAACATCGCATCTCCATAAGAGAAGAAACGGTATTTCTCTTTTATAGCCTCTTGGTATGCTTCCATAGTTAGGTCGTACCCTGCAAAAGCAGCAACCATCATAAGTAGGGTGCTTTCTGGCATGTGGAAGTTAGTTACCATAGAATCGGCAATGCTAAACTCGTAAGGAGGGAAGATGAATTTATTGGTCCAGTCGTTTATCGGATTTAATCTTCCATTAGAACTTACTGATGATTCTATAGCTCTCATTACTGTTGTTCCAACCGCACAAACCTTTCTTCTATTTTCAATGGCTTCGTTTACCATATTGCTGGTAGCAGAAGGAATAATTACCTGCTCGCTATCCATTTTATGCTTGGTAAGATCTTCAACCTCTACAGGTCGGAAAGTTCCCAATCCAACATGAAGGGTTACCTCAGCAAAGTTTATTCCCTTGATTTCAAGACGCTTAAGTAGGTTTTTACTAAAGTGCAGACCAGCAGTTGGCGCTGCAACAGCACCTTCGTGCTTAGCGTATACCGTTTGGTAGCGCTCTGCATCTTCTGGTTCTACCTCTCTATCGATGTACTTCGGGATTGGAGTTTCCCCAAGCGCCATGATGGTCTTTTTAAATTCCTCGTGAGGACCATCGTATAAAAACCTCAAAGTTCTTCCCCTAGAGGTAGTGTTGTCGATTACCTCAGCAACAAGAGAATCGTCTTCGCCGAAATAAAGCTTATTTCCAATTCTAATCTTTCTTGCTGGATCCACAAGTACATCCCAAAGCAATGATTCACGGTTTAATTCGCGAAGTAAGAATACTTCGATTTTAGCACCGGTTTTTTCTTTGTTTCCGTACAAACGAGCTGGGAAAACCTTTGTATTATTTAGGATAAAAACATCCTTGTCATCGAAATAATTGATGATATCTTTAAAGGTTTTGTGCTCTATTTTTCCGCTTTTGCGGTCAACAACCATCAGCCTACTATCCTCGCGGTCTATAGTTGGGTGTGTAGCTATTAACTCTTTCGGAAGGTCTAACTTAAACTGTGATAGCTTCATAAATGGTTTCCTTGGAATTCCTTAAAAGGGGTGCGAATTTAATAAAAAAAAAATGCCTAAAGTATTGAGATTTAACCTTGTGTAAGCTTACTCGCAAGATGCGCTTTTAATTCACTTATTTTAACGGCTTCGGATAATTTATAGTTTCCACTTCGGGTTCTGCGTAGCGCAGTTAAAACGGCGTTTGTTCCATAACAAGCACCCAAATCATTAACCAATGATCTTATGTATGTTCCTTTGCTACAGTGGATATGTAAGTTTACATTGGGCCATTTACTGGCGTCTGCATTGAGGTAAAAAATCTCTATTTCGTTGGCCTTAATTTCCACTTTTTCTCCTGCTCTGGCAGATAAATAGGCTCTTTTGCCGTCAATTTTTTTCGCAGAAAATATGGGGGCTTTTTGAAGCTGTTTACCTCTAAATTTTTCTATACAATTTTCGAATTGTTTAGCATTGAAATTTGGGGTTGGGTGGGTTTCTATGGTTCTTTTTTCCAAGTCGAAGCTGGGGCTCCATCTTCCAAAACATCCCGTTGCTTGGTATTCTTTTTCATCTGCAGTTAACAAGCTAATTTGCTTGGTCATCTTCCCTACACAAAGCACCATAAGTCCTGTAGCTAAAGGATCTAGGGTGCCTGCGTGTCCCACCTTTATTTTTTTGATACCCGTAAGTTTTTTCAGTAGCCATCGAGTTTTATTTACCACCTGAAAGGAGGTCCAGCCGTAGGGTTTATCCACTAAAACTACAAAACCCGTTTCGGGAAGAGTTAAGCTCATGAAAAGTAATAAATGATGCAGCCTGTAGCGGCCAAAAGACAGTAAATGGAGAAGTATTTTAGGCTACTAGCTTTCACCAATTTTATCATCGCAGTACAAGCGAAAATACCGGATATAAATGCAGCTAAGAATCCCAATGCTAAGACCGATGTTTCCGTATTAATGGTCGTTGGGGCGTCGATTAAATCCTTTGCCATTTTCCCTAAGATCAATGGGATAACCATTAAAAAGGAAAATTCAGCAGCTTTGGATTTATCCGTCTTGCATAAAATTCCAGTGGCTATGGTTGCGCCCGACCTACTAATACCTGGAAGGATAGCAATGGCTTGTGCAATACCCATCCACAGGGCAGAATTTACTTTTACCGGCTCTTTTTTGGCAGTATAAACATCTGCAAAATACAGAAGGAACGCCGTTACAACTAGCGCAATTCCAACCAATAGTAAGTTGCCAACAAATAGGTTGTCTATGACGTCTTCAAAAAACAAACCAACGGCTGCCGCGGGAATCATGGAAAGAACAATGAGCATAGAAAAGTTCCACTGCTCCTTATTTCTAGAAAATAGTCCAGCAAAAATTTCTGCTATACGTTTACGGTACACTACAACGGTACTTAGTGCGGTTGCCGCATGTAACAATACAGTAAACCACATGCTTTCCTCTGGAAGGGCATCCCTTCCAAAAATAACGGCGGCAATTTCTAAATGCCCACTGCTACTTACTGGTAAATACTCGGTAAGTCCTTGAATTATTCCAAGGATTAATGCTTGCAGCCAAGACATGGGGAATTATTCACCTGTTTTTTTCATGATCGCATATCCTACAAGGCCATATCCAGCTAACAAAATTAGCGGCGCTAAGGTTATACGTCTGAAAGAAAATATTTCTGGATTGAATTGATTTGGATTGTCGGTTCCCCCACCACTCATTAGGATGTAACCCATTACAATTACAACGATTCCCGCAATTAGGAGTTTGTAATTGCTTTTGGTTAAAGGAAATTCTTTCTTAGAATTTGTCATGATCTTAATAAACGTCGTCGTTCTTTAATTTTATGTATCGCCTAACCGCTAAGTGGGTTGATAACCAGGAGATTATAATTCCCATTACAGTAATGCCAGCAAATACAACCCCAAAGGAAATCAAATCTTGTAATTCGAAAAACTCTGGTAACTGCTCTTTAAAACTTATTAGCAGTGCAATAATTATGGCTATGGCAATAAAACTTGCTAAAAGTCCTTGTACAATTCCGCTCCAAACAAATGGTTTTCTAATAAAGCTGGGTGTTGCACCTACCAACTTCATAGTTTTTATTAAAAACCTTTTTGAGAAAATGGCTAGCCTTATGGTGTTGTTAATTAAGGCAATACTAATGAGCAATAAGAGTATAGAAAAACCCAGAAATACTAGAGTGATGGAATTGATATTTGCATTCACGGTTTCCAGTAAGTCTGGACTATAATCAACTTCTGTTACAAAGGCATTTCGCTTTAATTCTTGCTCTATCCATTGTAAGCTATCGGGGCTGGCGTAGTCTGAGTGAAGAAATACCTCAATAGAAGGAGGAAGGGGATTATACCCTAAGTATGAAACGAAATCTTCTCCAATTTCTTCTTCAAGCGACTTTGCCGCTTTAGCTTGCGAAATAAATTCGGAGCGCTTTACAAAGGTTTCGGCCTCTATAACTTTCTTTACCCGCAGTACATCTTTTTCATCTGTATTTTCCTTTAAAAATACCTGGACCTGGATATTTTCCTTAACATGCTGGGAAAGTTTTTTGGCATTTACCAAAATAAAACCCAAACATCCTAACATAAAAAGAACCAAAGAAATTCCTATTACCGTAGATATGTAGGAACTTCGCGCACTTATTCTGGATATTTTTTCGGGACTTGCTGCCATAATTCGTTCAACGGCAGCTAAATTAGAAATATTATTAAGTGGATTCGGCTGGATTATACATACATATTCCTTTTTGCAGGAAGGCTTGCTCTTATTGCGATTTTCATTTTACCGTGAATCAAAAGAATAGGGCTCAAATTTGCGACGCCCTGGTTTCTGAAATGGTTCTTTGGAAGGAAGATTGGTGCAATTACCATTTTCAAACCCTCTATTTTGGCGGGGGAACTCCATCGATTCTTAACTCCGATGAGTTAAGTGCGGTGGTAAATGGAGCTAAAAGCAATTTTTCTTGGGGTGATGAAGTTGAGTTTACCCTTGAAATCAATCCTGAGGATGTTACCCTAGAGAAGTTGCACTCTTGGAAGGAGCTTGGAGTGAATCGTTTAAGTATTGGCCTTCAGGCATTCCAAGATGAAATTCTAACTTGGATGAACCGTGCGCACTCAGCCGAGGAAGGATTAAGAGCCGTTCGTTTGGCTCAGGAAGTTGGGTTTGATAATATTTCAGTAGACCTTATTTATGGAATTCCTGGTCTAACACATAGCCAATGGGAAGAGAATTTAACAAAGGTGTTGGAATTAAATATTCAGCACGTTTCGTGCTATTGCCTTACGGTAGAAGAGAAAACCAAACTGGAACAAATGGTTAAAAATGGCGAGCTCACCATGCCTGAAGATGAGGTGAGTACAACCCAGTTTGATATGCTTTCCTCTTTTTTTGAGGGGAATGGTTTCAATCACTATGAAATATCTAACCTGGGAAAGCCAGGCAAAGAATCTAAGCACAATAGTAATTACTGGAATGGCGTTCCTTATCTGGGAATTGGGCCCTCAGCACATTCATACCGGAAAGGAAAAAGGTGGTGGAACCCTGCCTCCAATGCACTTTATCAGAAAGAAATTTCAAAGGGAAATCTTCCAAATGAGATTGAAATTTTGAGTGAAACGGATGCGTTTAACGAAAAAATAATGACGGGGTTGCGCCGGAAGGATGGAGTTTCGGTTCACCTATGGTTGGAAAGTGGAGAATCTCCGAAAAATATTCTGCAAAACTCTGTTATAAACGAATTATATAGGGAAGGAATGATATCTTTGAGCCGCGATAGGCTGTCTCTCACCCAAAAAGGCCGTCATTTAGCTGACGGAATTGCAGCCAAGTTATTTAGATAGTGTGATAGAAGTAAGTGTAAAAACCGATAAAGAGGCTTTCAAAGTAGATTTAGATCAAGGAATTGATTTATCGATAGCTATAAAAAAGGAAGGTGTTAAAGCCTGGTATGTTGATCCACCAAAAATTGAACCGGTAAGGGGAGATGGGTTTGTTGGAGCGGTAGATCAAGGTGGATCGGTTAACTTTTTCGACATAGGATTTAACCCCCATGGACACGGGACGCATACAGAATGTATAGGTCATATTACCCCCCAGCACGAGACGCTTGATAAGCTTAAACATTATCACTGCACCGCGGTGGTATTAAGTATTAAACCCCAGGTATTAGAGGGAGGGGAAATAGAAGTAAGCGAAAAGGGCGATTTATGGATTTCGGAACGACAAATTCAGGAGGCTTTAGGCGGTGCAAAACCAAAGGCTGTGATAGTGCGTACCCTTCCCAATACGGCTGAAAAGAAAAAATTGAATTACTCCAATACCAACCCGTGTTACTTCGATCCCAAAGCGTTGAAATGGCTTGCAGATATAGGGGTGGACCACTTGTTGGTGGATTTACCTTCCGTGGATAGAGAACACGATAATGGTTTATTGTTGGCGCACAGAGCCTTTTGGAGCCAGATAAAAAATGAAAACGGTAGTTACCGAACCATAACAGAACTAATTTTTGTGCCCGATGAGGCAAAAGATGGCTGGTATTGGCTCAATTTAATGTTGAGCGCATTCGAAAATGACGCAGTACCCTCCAGACCGATTATTTACCCATTAAAAAGAATCCAATAGAAATGGACAAAAACCACAACTTAGATAGTACAGATTTCAAAATTCTGAAGGTACTACAGGAAAACGGAAAAATCTCCAACCTTAACCTTTCTAAAACCATTGGTCTTTCCCCAGCGCCAACCTTGGAGCGGGTAAAAAAATTAGAGCAAAACGGCATTATAGAAAGTTACCATGCAAAATTGAATAAGGGTGAACTAGGATTACACCTTCAGGCACTTATCCAGGTTACCTTGGTTCGTCAGGTGCAAGATGCGGCAGCTAAATTTTTGGCTAAGGCAGAGCAGGTTGCCGAGGTCGTTGAAATTTATCAGGTTACTGGAGCTTTCGATTACCAGTTAACAGTTCATGCAAAAAGCATCTCTGATTTTGAAAGGTTAATTAGGGAACAACTAGCCGAAATAGAGGAAATTGGAAGTATGCAAACAATGGTAGTTCTTAATAAAATCAAGGACTCTAAGTTGTTGCCTCTAGATTACCCAGAATGAACCTAGAAGAGTTTAGGGAATATTGCCTAGCCAAACTCGGTACATCGGAGCACACCCCGTTTGATGCGGATACTTTGGTTTTTAAAGTGGGCGATAAAATGTTTGCATTAACGGGTATGGCGAATTATGAATTTGTAAACCTGAAGTGCAATCCGGAGCGTGCCGTAGAATTAAGGGAAACGTATAGTGCTATTAAGCCAGGTTACCATATGAGCAAGGTGCATTGGAACTCGGTTTACCCCGAAGAATTGGCCAATACCAAATTGTTAAAAGAGCTCATTGACCACAGTTACGAATTGGTTTTTAATTCCCTAACCAAGAAATTGCAGTCCCAAATTTTAGCAAGCGAATCATGAAGCCCAACTTTAAGGAAGTTGCAGAACTTTTTGCCGGATATTTCTTTAGGGGAATATTACTAACCGTGCCTTTGGCCCTAACGGTTTATATCCTGGTTTCTGCTTTCGAATACATTGATGGAATCTTTGGATTCGAGGAAAAAGGCCTTGGGATTTTAACATTTGTGGTGGCTTTAACCGCTTTGGGTTTTTTAGGGTCTACGTTCATAGCTCAGCCCATAACCAAGTATTTCTCAAGTCTTTTAGATCGCATTCCTCTTATTAAAACCATTTATTCCTCTATTAAGGATCTTTTATCGGCTTTCGTTGGGCAAAAAAAGGGCTTTAACAAGCCTGTTTTGGTAAGAGTTACCGAGGCCTATGAAGTAGAGCGGATTGGGTTTGTTACCGATGAAACACTTGAGAGCTTGGATGCCGGTGAAGGTAAAATTGCCGTTTATCTACCCCATTCTTATGCATTCTCGGGCAATATTTTCATTGTTCCCAAGAAAAATGTTACTCCAATCCAAGCAAAATCTGCGGATGTGATGAAGTATATTGTCTCTGGGGGAATTTCCAGTTTCGATACCCTAGAAAATGACGAACAGCAGAGCGATGCCGAAAAAAACTAATGCCTATTTATTGCTGCACCTAACGGTTTTTCTTTTCGGATTTACTGGGGTATTGGGCAAATTGATTTCTGTTGGATCTTCTGACATCGTTTGGTACAGAATGGGGATAGCTGCAATAGCTTTGGGATTGTATTTGGTTTCCTTCCCAAAACCCAAAATTCCTAGCGAATCTTTTCCCAAGGTATTAGCAACAGGAGCGGTTATCGCTATACATTGGATATTTTTCTTCGAGGCGGTTAAACAATCCTCTGTTTCGGTAGCGTTAGTAGGGGTTACCAGCAGTACGTTGTTTACCGCATTATTATCACCCCTGTTTACCAAAAGAAAAATACTAGCATACGAAGTTCTTCTGGGTATTATGGTATTGGTTGGAATTGGAGTGATATTTCAAATATCCACCAGTTTTAGGGTGGGAATAATTTTAAGTGTTATTGCTGCAGCTCTAGCTTCGGTATTTACATTGATAAACGAGCAGTTTATTCGATCTCTAGCTCCATCAAGAGTTTCCTTCTGGGAAATGGCGGCAGGATGGGCAGCCGTTACCCTTTATTTTATTTTCTCTGGAAAATTCGACGCCCAATTTTTTTCAATTTCTACCGAAGATTTATTGTGGCTCTTAGTTCTTGGAGTCGCTTGTACCGCCTTCGCTTTTGTGGCATCCATTCGCGTGATGGAACATTTGCCAGCTTTTACGGTATCCATAAGCATAAATCTCGAACCTATTTATGCCATTTTACTGGCATTTGTAATTTTTGAAGAATACGAACTCTGGAATTTTTCTTTTGTAATTGGGGCAACAATTATAATAGCCTCCATACTTTTGAACTCCATTATTAAAAAGCGCCTTAAGCAAAAAGCAAAGCTTAATACTTAGCATGAAAGACTTTACGCCACATACATACTGCGAATCCCTAACTACATATAAAAGATTATCGACACTTGAGGTAACGGTAGGATCGGTAAAAATTGGCGGTAATAATCCCATCCGACTGCAAAGTATGACTACCACCGACACCATGAATACCAAGGAAACCGTGGAGCAATCTGTAAGGATGATTGAAGCGGGCTGTGAGTTGGTGCGTATAACTGCCCCTAGTAAAAAGGAGGCTCAAAATCTGCTAGAAATTAAAAATGCTCTAAGGGCTATGGGGCATGATACTCCTCTAGTAGCGGATATCCATTTCACACCCAACGCAGCTGAGGTTGCGGCGCAAATTGTGGAGAAGGTAAGAATAAACCCGGGGAACTTTGTGGATAAGAAAAAATTCGAGTTCATAGAGTATACCGACGATAGTTATCAGGAAGAGCTAAACCGAATAGAGAAGAAATTTGTACCCCTTGTTGAGTTGTGTAAAAAGCATAACACTGCAATGCGTATTGGAACTAACCACGGTTCTTTAAGCGATCGAATTTTAAGTCGCTTTGGCGATACTCCAGAGGGGATGGTGGAGTCTGCACTCGAATTTTTGCGCATTGCAAAAAGGATGGATTACCACAACATAGTACTGAGCATGAAGGCCAGTAATACTCTTGTTATGGTACAGGCATATCGCTTGTTGGTGAATAAGATGCATGCCGAAGGAATGAATTATCCATTGCATTTGGGCGTTACTGAAGCTGGAGATGGAGAAGATGGAAGAATAAAGTCTGCTGTGGGTATTGGTGCTTTGCTAGAGGATGGGCTTGGCGATACCATTAGGGTTTCGTTAACCGAAGAACCGGAAGCAGAAATTCCAGTTGCGGCAAAATTAGCTGCATCATACAAAAATAGAATAGATAGAAGTCTACCGGATATCTCGGATTGGTACAATATTAATCCCTACGCATATCAAAAAAGTGAATCGAAGGATTTAGGTTGGATTGGTGGTGGAAATCATCCTGTTGTGCTTTCAGATTTATCGGATCGCGACCAGATTAAACCAGCAAGTCTTTTCCCAGTTGGATATAATTATTCCGTGCCACTAGATAAATGGAATATCATGTCCATGGCTGTAGATGCCGTGTACATAGGTAAAAATAACCTCGATTTTGAAATTCCCGGAACTTTACACGTCTTGCAGGATGTTGAGGTATGGGAGCAAAAGGAAAGGGTACATCCCGTTATAGATTTTAATCAACTAACCGAAAGGTCGCTTCCTTCTACTGAGGTATTTGTGAAAATTTCGGATACCCAGGTTTTTGAAAATGATGATTATTCTGTTTTACCAGACAGGGCGGTAATAGTTTTAAGCTCTGCTGTAGAAGAAGGTCAATCTTTACGTGCCGCATTTTTAAAATTGAGATCCAATTCTAAGGCACCCATTATCATTCAAGTTGGCGATAAGCGAGCGGAAAAGGAAGATGTACAGTTGTACGCGTCTGCAAGGGCCGGACTACTATTAATCGACGGGTTAGGAGATGGATTATTCTTAGATGCGCCCAAAATTCCATTAAAAGACAAGATGGAAACATGTTTTGGGATACTTCAGGCTACGCGAACGAGGATTTCTAAAACGGAATATATTTCTTGTCCAAGTTGCGGTAGAACCCTTTTCGATCTTCAGGAAACTACGGCTAAAATCAGAAAGGTAACCAACCACTTAAAGGGGGTGAAAATTGGTATTATGGGCTGTATTGTAAACGGTCCAGGAGAAATGGCCGATGCAGATTATGGCTACGTAGGCACGGGGCCAGGAAAAATTACGCTTTATAAAGAAAAAGAGGTGGTAACACGAAACGTGCCAGAAGAAGAGGCCGTAGATGCGCTTATTGATCTTATTAAAACACACGGCGATTGGAAAGAGCCGGAAGCAGTATGATAGAGGGTTAGGATTTCCGTACGGGAATAATCAAATCACATCTTTATTCTAATTAGAAAGGCTACTGCTTAAAAAAAGCAAATAAAAATCCCCAGCTCCAATTATTTCCAAAAAAATAGGACATAAAAAAACCGACATCTTTTGGATGTCGGTTTTTTCTTAGTTGCCCGACTAGGGCTCGAACCTAGACTCTTCTGAACCAAAATCAGACGTGTTGCCAGTTACACCATCGGGCATTGTTTCGCGAATGCGGGTGCAAATATAAATACTTTCTTTTTAATCCCACAACAAGAATGATGCATTGATTAAATTTTTCCGCCTGCTAATATTTTTAAATTCGCAGCGTTAACTGTTTTCGATGGAATATAAAAAGTTGAATAACCTAGTCGGATGGTTTGTATTTATTATCGCCACCGCCACTTACGTATTAGGAGTTGAACCAACCTCAAGTTTTTGGGATTGTGGGGAATTTATTACCTCGGCATATAAGCTGCAAGTTGGGCACCCACCCGGAGCTCCCCTGTTTATGCTTATCGCCCGCTTCTTTACCATTTTTGTTCCTCAAGATCTTGTTGCATACGCCGTTAATATTATGTCGGCATTATGTAGCTCATTCACCATCCTGTTCTTGTTCTGGTCGATAACAGCACTGTTAAAAAAGTTACAACTACGTAGAGAAAAAGTATTGGACCAAGGGAATATCTGGGCAATAATGATAGGCGGTGTTATTGGTGCACTTGCTTATACCTTTTCAGATTCTTTCTGGTTCTCTGCAGAAGAGGGAGAGGTATATGCAATGTCTTCGCTTTTCACGGCCGTGGTATTCTGGTCCATCCTGAAATACGACGAGGTAGCCGATAAGCCACATGCCACTCGCTGGTTAGTTCTTATTGCTTATTTCATGGGATTATCCATCGGGGTTCACCTTCTTAACCTTCTTGTAATTCCTTCTATTGCATTTGTTTACTATTTCAGAAACTTTAAAGTGACCAGAAAAGGGGTAATCTATACCTTCCTGATTTCCATGGTTATTTTAGGGGTATTCCAATCGATCATCATTCCTGGCTCAGTGAAACTGGCTAGTAAATTTGAGTTGCTATTTGTTAACTCACTAGGCCTTCCATTTCATTCTGGATTAATTTTCTTCTTGATTTTAATAGCAGCGGGAATTGTTTTTGGATTGAATTACACCAAGAAAAAGGAAAAACCACTTTGGAATACGGTCCTAATCTGTCTTGGAGTAGTCCTTCTAGGGTACAGTACCTATACTACCATCATGATTCGTTCTGCTGCGAATCCACCCATGGATGAAAACAACCCAGAATCGGTTTTCTCATTACTTTCATACTTAAATCGTGAGCAATACGGAGACCGCCCTCTTTTATACGGACAATATTGGATGGCTCCGCTAGACCCAGCGAACCCCAGAAGAGATGGAAATCCGGTTTACACGAAAGGATATACAGTTAAATCTGGAGAGCGTACCATAAGAACTTATGCTGCCAATTTTGAGGCAAGTCAATTCATCGAGTCCTCAAAGCTTCCTAACCTAAGCATAGAAACGGAATACATTGTTTCCGATGACCAAAAGGGAGCCAAGTACAACTACGATCCTGAGTTTTGCAGTATTTTCCCAAGGATGTATTCTCCGCAAGACAATCATATTTCACAATATAAGAAGTGGAGTAACTTCGAGGGGAAACCCATAAGAACAAGAGACCCACAAACTGGGCAGCAAACCATTCTAAGAAAGCCAACAGTTGGAGAAAACCTTAGGTTTTTCTTCGCCTATCAGATAGATTGGATGTATTGGCGCTACTTTATGTGGAATTTCGCGGGTCGTCAAAATGATATTCAAGGTCATGGAAATCACACCGATGGAAACTGGCTTTCTGGAGTCGATTTTATAGACGAGCAACGCCTAGGTAATCAGGAAAAAATTACCGAGACCCAGAAGAATAACAAAGCGTATAATAAATTCTATCTACTTCCATTTATCCTAGGGATGATTGGATTGGTATTCCATCTATTTAGAGACATTAAGGGATGGTCTGTGGTGATGCTATTATTCCTTACTACAGGATTGGCTATTGTGGTCTACTTAAATCAATATCCTCTTCAACCAAGGGAGCGTGATTATGCCTATGTAGGATCTTTCTACGCCTTTGCAATTTGGATAGGATTTGGAGCCTATGCCCTATACCAAATGGCAAGAGAAGCTAACTTAGCGGTACTTAAGAAAATTGCTATTCCTTCATTGGGAGCAGGTGCCTTCTTATTCTTAGTAGAGGCCGCTTCGGGATCAGATCATGGACTTTCATACTCTATTTTATACATTTCTGTTGTAGCACTTATCGCCTTAGCCTTGTTCAGCTTTATTGGAACCAAGGTTAAGAAGCCGCTTACTCAGGCAGCTTTGGCCCTATTGGTTACCATTCCTGTGCCATTAATTATGGCGGCAGAAGGGTGGGACGACCACAGTAGAGCGAAGCGTGAAACTGCAGTTGCATTCGCAAAAAATTACCTAGATAGTTGTGCTCCAAATGCCATCTTATTTACCAATGGTGATAACGATACCTTCCCACTTTGGTATGCGCAGGAAGTAGAGGGGTATAGAACTGATGTGAGAATTGTTAACCTTTCATTATTGAATACCGACTGGTATGTTGATCAGATGAAGAGAAAGGCATACGATTCAGATCCTGTTCCATTTAGCTTAAGCGAATACCAATATCGCCAAGGAACTCGCGATATTGTTTTCCTGGATAATTCTAAAAACAAAGCGGGACTGTACGTAGATGTTGATCGAATTATGGACTTTGTTAAAGACGATGGAAACAAAGTTCAAACGCAAGGCGGAGAATCGGTTTTCTATATTCCAACCAAACGCTTTAGCGTAAGTGTAGACAAAGACAAGATATTGTCTAACGGTACAGTTGCGGTTAAGGATTCCAGTCTAGTTGTTGATGAAATAAAATGGCAAATTAATAAGCGCTACTTATTAAAAGCACAATTAATGGTGCTAGATCTACTGGCTACTAACGATTGGGAACGTCCAATTTATTTTGCAGTAACTACTGGGGCCGATGCATACCTTGGACTTCAAGATTACTTCCAATTAGAGGGCTTAACGTATCGTTTAGTTCCAATTAAGAGCAATAACTCTAATCCTAATGTGAGTGGAAGAATTGCAGCGGATATCATGTACGAAAATCTGATGCAGAAATTCACTTGGGGTAACATGGATACCGAGGAAATCTACATGGATGAGAATAATTTAAGGATGACAACTAACCTTAGACTACAATTCTCAAACCTTGCCGATGAATTTATTGCTGCTGGTGATAACGAAAAAGCAAAGGAAGTTCTGGATAAGGCCTTTGAGGTTATGCCGGAGAAAAATGTACCATATAACCGAATTGTTCAGCCGCTGGTTGAAGGGTATTACCAAATTGGAGATACTGCTGCTGCAAATAGATTAAGTGTTCGTTTATTTGAAATTTTCGAGGATGACATCGATTACTATACCAGCTTAGAACCGGAGTTTTTGGTTCAGGATAGAAGGGAAATGGAAATTGCCCAAATGGTAGCCAATCGAATCGTTCAAATGTCGGGTCGTTTTGGAAACGATACTGCGCTAACTGAAGATTTAAGAGCGAGGTTACAGGTGTTAAACCAAAAGGTAACCGAGGCGAACGAGAAGCTTCAATCAAGAAATCAAAGAATAAGTTTCTAATGATACCAGCTAATACACCTCAGTGGATTCAAAAAGCAATCCCTGGGGTGCTATGGCGTGTAGAAACCGCAGAAAAAGAACTTTATTTAACTTTTGATGATGGTCCAATTCCCGAGGTTACACCCTGGGTGTTGGACCTTCTTCTTTCGTACAATGCCCAAGCTACCTTCTTTTGTATTGGGGATAATGTGCAAAAACATCCAGCTATTTACCAAAGGATAATAGAAGAAGGACATGGGGTAGCAAACCACACACAAAACCATTTAAATGGCTGGAAAAGTTCTAAGAGTAACTACGTAAGCAACGTAGAGGCCTGTTCAAAATGGGTAGATAGTAAGCTTTTTAGACCTCCTTATGGCAAATTTACCAAGGGGCAGTTAGAATGGCTTAAAAGACGTTACACAACCATTTTATGGTCGGTTTTAAGCAAGGATTACAGTAAAAATTTATCTCCTCAACAGGTTTTAGATAATGCCTTGAAATGCAAGGAGGGAGATATTATCGTATTTCACGATAGTTTAAAGGCCCGAAAGAATTTAGAGTATGTGCTCCCCAGATTTCTGGAACACTATCAAAATCTGGGGTACACGTTTAAGTCGATTAAGGTTTAACCGTCGGTAAGTCCTGATCTCTCCAAGCGGTAATCCCACCAGATAAATCATATACCTCGGTAAAACCCAATGTTTTAAGTTTTGCAGCTGTTTTACCAGATCTCCCTCCCGATTTACAGTATACATAAACCGCTTGCTCCTTATTTAACTTTTTGAGTTCTGCCTCAAATGCAGGAGAAAAGAAGTTGATCATTTTAGCTCCTTCAATAATCCCTTGATTCCACTCTTCTGGAGTTCTAACGTCCAATAAAACCGCATTTTCATGGGTTTTAAAGTTTTCAATAAAAACCTTTGGCTCCAGTACCTCATTTTGAGCGCAAGCGCTAAGATTTAAACCTAGAATCAATATAAAGAATAAATACTTTTTCATAGTTAACTTACTGTTGCTCCGTTCATAACGTCGGAATTACCTTCCACAGTATACAGTTTTTCTTGGTCATCTTCGGCAAACAATAACATACCTTGGCTTTCTATACCCATTATTTTTCTTGGTGCCAAGTTGGCCAGCATCAATACCTTTTTCCCAACTAAATCTTCTGGGGAGAAGTGTTTCGCGATTCCCGAAACCACTGTTCTTTCCTCCGAACCAATGTCTACCTTCAATTGGAACAGCTTCGAAGACTTGGGCACCTTTACAGCTTCTTTTATTTCTGCCATTCTCAAATCCATTTTCTGGAAGGTATCGAAGTCGGTAAGTTCTTTCATGGGTTTTACTTTCTGATTATTGGCTTTGTTGTTTTGCGCTAATTTTTCTATTTGTTTATCAATATCAGCATCCTCCACTTTGGAGAATAGAAGTTGTGCTTTGTTAATTTTATGTCCAGCTTCTATCCAAATATCGCTTTGTAAAGTTCTCCAAGTAGCTGGTTCCAGATTTAGCATCGCGTCTAATTTCGCAACAGTGTTTGGTAAAAACGGAAGTAATACTCCGCGCAATCCTGCAGTAATTTCTAATGCTATAGACATTATCGTTTTTACGCGTTCTTGATCCGTTTTTATCTGCTTCCATGGCTCCTCATCAGCAAGATATTTATTTCCCAGTCTGGCTAGGCTCATTGCATGCTGAAGCGCTTCTCTGAATTTGTATTCGCTTAATGCCTTTTCTACTCGTGCAGGGATTGCTTTAGCTTCCGCTAGTACTTCTTTATCGGTTTCATTTAAGGTGTTTGGCGCCGGAACTTCACCTTCGTAATACTTATGGGTTAGCACAAGAGCGCGGTTTACAAAATTTCCAAGCACAGCAACGAGTTCATTGTTAACTCTAGCTTGAAAATCTTTCCAGGTAAATTCACTATCCTTTGTTTCTGGGGCAATTGAACACAATACGTAACGCAATTCATCTTGTTTTCCAGGGAAATCTTCAAGGTATTCGTGGAGCCATACCGCCCAATTTCTAGAGGTTGAAATTTTCTGCCCCTCAAGATTCAAGAACTCGTTTGCGGGTACGTTTGCCGGAAGGTTGAAACCCTTGTTTAGTTTCAGAAGGATGGGGAAAATAATACAGTGGAAAACGATATTGTCTTTTCCAATAAAGTGGATTAATTCGCTATCCTCACTTTTCCAGTATTCCTTCCAATCTTTTTTTTGTTGGTCTGCCCATTTTTTAGTTGCAGTTACGTATCCAATTGGGGCGTCTAACCATACGTAAAGAACTTTTCCTTCAGAGTTCTCCAGAGGCACCGGTACTCCCCAGTCCAAATCACGTGTCATGGCTCTACTTTGCAAGCCACCGTCTATCCACGATTTACATTGTCCAAGTACGTTGTTCTTCCAGTCCGAAGGATTATGCGTTTCCTTTCCCTCTAGCTTTCCTTCTACCAACCAATCTCTTAGCCAGTCCTCATGCTGCTGCATAGGCAGGTACCAATGGCTAGTTTCCTTCTTTACTGGAGTAGCTCCACTAATTGTAGATTTTGGGTTTATCAAGTCGTCCGGACTTAATGCCGATCCACATTTTTCACATTGATCTCCATAAGCTCCTTCATTTGAGCATTTCGGGCAGGTTCCAGTAATGTACCTGTCCGCTAAAAACATGCCTTCCTTTTCATCGAAATATTGCTCCGACTTTTTTTCTTCAAAGGCTTGGTTTTTATGTAGCTCAAGAAAAAATTCCTGAGCCATTTCTTTGTGGTCATCACCTGAGGTGCGGTGGTAGATATCGAAAGACATACCGAAATCTTCAAAAGCTTTTTGAATGATTCCGTGGTATCGGTCTACTATTTCTTTTGGTGTAGTTTTTTCTTTTTTGGCGCGTAAAGTAATTGCTGCACCGTTTTCATCACTTCCGCATATAAAGGCAACATCTTTGCCCTGTGCTTTTAAAAAGCGCACGTAAATATCTGCAGGTAAATAGGCTCCTGCTATATGTCCAATATGTAAAGGCCCGTTTGCATATGGAAGGGCTGCGGTTACAAGGTATCTTTTAGCTTTGCTCAACGTGTGAAAAAATTTGGGCAAAGGTAGCCATTTGCATCGCGCCAAAAAATTGAGATTAACGTAGATAAAATAGGAAATAATTATGAGCCATACCCCCACCATCGCTTTAGTTGCTACTGCACGTTTTGCGGAGGAATCTTTTTGTATACCAGCCATTCAAAGACTCAATGAAATGGGGTGTAACGTGGTTTTGCCTCCAAACTTTTATGCATCTGATAATCAGTTTGGCGGTTCGGATGAAATCCGTTTTAAAAATTTTAGATGGGCTTGGGATCAAACCGATGTAGATGCTATTTGGATTGTTAGAGGTGGTTATGGCTCTATCCGAATAGCTCAAGAAATTAAGCAGCTTATTCGTAACAAGCCTAATGATAAAGTGCTTATTGGATACAGCGATGTTACTGCCCTGCATGGATTATTTCAACGTTGTGGATTTTACTCCATTCACGGTACCATGCCAGTTAATTTTGGCACAAATACCCCGGAATCTCTGGAGCGTATTGTCGATTTTTTAAAGGGTAATAAACTGCCTGGTCTAAGTGCAACACGCAATCAATTTAACAGTCCTGGTGTGGCTTCAGGTCATTTGGTTGGAGGTAACCTTTCGATGCTATATTCTATGCAAAATACGCCTTACATGCCCGAACTGAACGGCGCGATATTGTTTATAGAAGATCTTGATGAGTATTTGTATCACATAGATAGGATGATGCAAAACTTGAAACACTCTGGGGCCTTGGATAAAATAGCAGGATTGGTGGTGGGCCAGTTGAGCGACATGAATGATAACACCGTTCCTTTCGGGAAAAATGCGAATGAAATAGTATTCGATTACACCAAAAATCTTGGGATCCCCGTTGCATTTAATTTCCCCTTTGGTCACTGCGAAAATAACTTACCTCTTATTCATGGAGCACAGGTAAATCTTCGGGTTTCTAGCAAGGAAAGTGCTATATTAGAGTATGTCGGATAATAAAAAGAAAGGCGATTGGGCGGAGCAGAAGGCGATAGCCTATTTGAGGAAAATTGGACATGATATAATTGAGACCAATTGGCGATTTGGAAGATTAGAAGTGGATATCATCTCAAGTCACGAAAATTTTCTGGTTTTTACCGAGGTTAAATTTAGAAGTTCTGATTTTTTCGGTCAACCACATGAATTTGTAACCCGAGCTAAGCAAAAGAAAATAGTTAGAGCTGCGAATGAGTATGTAATTTCTACACAATTCGATGGTGAAGTGCGATTTGATGTTGTTGGAATTGGAGAATTTGATTTACAGTATTTTAAGGAAGCTTTCAGGCCGTATTAATTAACCTATCTTTGTGCAAATTTTTTAAGCAATGGGCAGAGAGCGCAGTAATTGGAGAGATAAAGGAAGTAGAAGAGGAGCTCAAGCTAAACGCGAGGATTCAAGACAGGAGTCTGGCGATAAACCCAGAGGTAATAAACCTTTTAAACCTGGGTTTAAGAAGGAGTTCCGACGCAATAAAGGACTAGAAAACATCCCTAAGTTTTCTTCCGAAGTTAGATTAAACAAGTTTTTATCTAATGCCGGAGTTTGTGGAAGACGCGAGGCAGATGTACTGATCAAATCAGGAGCAGTTTCAGTAAATGATGTTCACGTAACGGAGTTGGGGATTAAAGTAAATCCTGACAAAGACGTTGTAAAGGTTGATGGTAACCGAGTTAGCTTGGAAACCAAGCAATACTTTGTACTAAATAAACCTAAGGATTTTAACCCGCTAATGGGTGATCCATACAGCCGTAAAACAGTGAGTATATTGATGAAAGGAGCTTGTAAGGAGCAAATTTACCCCGTAGATAAGGTAGATAAAATGACCTCTGGAGTTTTGCTTTTCTCTAACGATGGAGACCTTATCATCAAACTGTCACATCCAAAATTTAGGATCAAGAGAATTTATCACGTAACGCTAAATAGAAAGTTTGCCGAGCAATCTCTTGAGGAGGTTAAAGAAGGTCTGGAAATTGATGGACATTTCTTTAAACCCGAAGCAATTGAATTTGTGGGTAAGGGTGATGATAGAACCCAAGTTGGTCTGGAAATTACCACGGGTAGACACAGTGTGGTAAGAAAGGTTTTCGAACACTTTGGTTGTAAGGTAGTTGCCATGGATAGAGTGTATTTTGGTGGAATTACCAAAAAGAATCTCCCTAGAGGTAAATACAGAAAGCTTACAGAGCAGGAGGTGATAAACCTAAAAATGATGAAATAAGCAATTATCTCAACAAGGCTTCGTTCGCAACTTAAATCCTTTAAGCTCAATCGCTTAAACGGCCATCTTAAATTTGTTCCATGCTGCGATTACTAAAAAACCTTGTTTTTTGGCTGCTAATGCTGTGTATTACGGCATTATGCAGCTTGTGGTTGCTTTCTAAATACTACGAACAAGACCTGGTTAAAGAGGTGACCAAAGCAGCAAACGAACACCTTACTGCTGTTGTTGAGGTCGGAAATGTCAACCTCGACCTTATCCGCAGATTTCCCAACGCCGCAGTTTCACTAAAGGATTGCCGCCTTACAGATTCAGAAAGCGAAATTTTGAATTTGGAGGTAATTAACCTCGAGTTTTCCCTTTTGGATCTGCTTCAGAAAAAGATAACCATCAGCAAATTAAGTGCGCAGAATGGAAATCTCGATGTTGTGCAGCAATCAAATGGGAAATGGAATGTAGAGGTATGGAAATCTCAGAACTCCAGTTCCAGCAATGTTACATTTGATATTAGGGAGATCGAATTTTTCGATGTAAAGTCCTCTCTTAAAACAAAGGATGGAGATTTTCTCACAGCGGAATTCAAGAATTTGGAGTTAAGGGGTGAAAATCAATTCAAAAAGCTAGTTCTTTTCCTCGATGCCGACCAATTTAAATTCAGTAATTCCAATGGGGTTTTTCTGGAACCATCTAAGGTAGGTGGTCAGCTGTGGCTAGAAATTGAGAATAATAACCTTAAGTGGAAATCCGATGGGATATCCGTTAATGGACTGGAAATTTCAACCCTAGGAAATGCAGATTTTTCTGGTAATTGGTCCGCTAACTTTATCACCATCAATCCCTTGGTGTTAGATCAATTGAGTTTCCTTCCCATTATTTATAAAACCATACCCACAGAGGTAAAACCAGATTCTAAATTCAAGCTTTCAGCCAATATTTCAGCTAAAGAAAACATAGAATTGGATTTAGACTTGAATGTATTGTCCGGTGCCTGGAAATCGGGAGATGACTGGCTTACCCTGAAAAAAGGAGTATTAAATGTTAGCTATTCTGAGCTTACGGAAGAAGTCTATGTGAAATTTCAGGAAGGAGCAGGACGCTATAAGTCATTCGATTTTAAAACCGAGAAAGGGGCAATTAGGGTTGTAGAAAATAGAACTAACCTTTGGTTTGATGGGGTTGAAATCACGACTCAGAAACAAATTTGGGACGAACTTCAAGGTCAAGTTAGTTATGTAGGAAGCATTGGGCTTACCCATTCTAGTAATGGTTTGCGAATTAATGCAGGAGAAGGGGTATTAACGGGAAAAAATATCCAAACTGGAGCGGGTTGGAAAATCGAAGATGTTAGGGTTAAAAATTCGGATGGAAACCTCCAAGTTCAATCTAGCAACATAAAAATAGATGCCGGAGAAGTGAATTACTCTGGAACCATTTTTTACGGTAACGATTTACTAAATCCAAAGCTCAAGATTACGGGGTACCTAGCCTCCGAGGAATTCGATTTCAATCAGCTTACTTCCCAAAAAAGCTCAGATCCAACTGCCGAGTCTGAGCCAATTAATGTAGAAGTGGAACTAGATTATTACATAAAGAAGGCTAACTATCAAAAAATCTCGTCTTCTGAAAATATTGGACATGTGGTTTGGTCGGAAAATGAAATGCATTTTTCGGGTTTCAACTCCCAATTGAACGATGGAGTTCTAGGTGGAGATTTAAGCTTTTTCTTTTTGCCCAACAAATCGGTGAAACTTTCGGGTGATGTGTTGCTGGATGGAATGAATATTAAAACGTTGTTTGCCGACTTCGAGAACTTTGGTCAGCAAACGCTGAAGTCTGAATACATAGCAGGAAATATGGATGCTAACATTAAGTTCTCTTGCTTTTTAACTCCAAATTGGGAGCTTCAGTCGCAAACTCTTGATGCCTCGGGCAACGTACTTATTGCCAATGGAGAATTGGTTGAATTTCCATTGTTTGATGATTTAGCGGCAGCTATAAAGGGTAACCTGCTTACGAATACCTTTATCAATGTAAAAAAGATGTCCCAGGCATTGAAAACAGTACGCTTTGATAATCTGGGGAATGAGTTTTCAATTAGGAATGGAAATATTACGTTTCCAAAAATGAGTATAGCTTCCAATGTTTTTAATCTAAATATCTCCGGATCGCATAAACTCACCAATCAAATAGATTATAAACTAGATTTTCTCCTTGCAGATGCATTAAACATCGGGAAAACCAATGAGGAAAGGGAAAGCGGAAAACGAATTTTTCTTCGTATTACAGGAACAACCGAAAACCCAGAGTTTGCAATTGACAAGGAAGCTGCGAAAGAGTATAAGAAAAACAAGCAGGGACAAGATGTTGGCTTGTTTAAGGAGATTTTTGCTAATGAAACCAATACCCAACCCGAAAAGCCTCGGGTTCTGATTCAAATAGACAGCAGCACTACCCAGGAAAATTCTGAGAAATTATCCCCCCAAGACAAGAAAAAGCAAAAAAAACCGTCTTGGTTACGAATTGAAAAGGAGGAAAAATCTAAAGTTGAAATTTCCTTCGAGGAGGAAGACTTTTAAGCATGAACTTATATTCTCGAAAGCAAGGCACAAAAATTGTCCTTTTTATATTGGCTTCTCTTATTATCGGGGTGTCTTTGTTTTATTCCAATCGCATTGTAAATAAAATTCGAAACGAAGAAAGGCAGAAAGTAAGGCTTTGGTCAAACGCCATTCAAAATAAGGCAGATTTAGTCGCCTATACCCAAAAATTATTTGAAACACTCAGGTCCGAGGAGCGAAAAAAGGTGAAGCACTGGTTCATGGCGATCAGTATATTAACCTCCAACGAAACCAATGATTTAGACCAAAAAACCTTTAAACTACTTACGGATATCATTTCCGATAACACCACTATCCCAATAATTGTGGTGGATGATAAGGGAGAGGTAGTAATTGAGAAAAACATTTTGGAGAATAGCGCTCCCACCGATTCCATTTTGTCTGCGGAATTGGAAAAAATGAAAAAAGCTTTCCCTCCACTAGAAATAGAATACACCAAAAATAAACGCCAGTACCTTTACTACCGAGAGTCGCACATCTTTAGGGAGTTACAACAGGTTATGGATAACCTGATTAACAATTTCATTTCCGAAACAGTGATTAACTCTGCAAGTGTGCCGGTTATTTTTACCGATGGTTCGCACGAAAAAGTAATCGCTTCGGGTAATATAGATTCAATCGTAATTAATACACCAGAACTGCTCGCGGCTATGATTGAAGAAATGAGCGAGCAAAATGCTCCCATAAAGGTGGCACTGGAACAAGAGGATCATTACATTTTCTATAAAGACTCCTTCATCCTAACCCAGTTGCGATATTACCCCTATATACAATTAGTGGCCATTGCCGTATTTCTTTTGATTAGCTACCTACTGTTTTCCACATTTCGCAACGCCGAACAAAATCAGGTTTGGGTGGGAATGGCCAAGGAAACGGCACACCAATTGGGTACCCCGTTATCATCTTTATTAGCTTGGAAGGATGTTTTAGAGTCGCAGGGGGTTGATAAATCTACCCTCAAGGAAATGGGGAACGATATAAAACGCTTGGAAGTAATCACGGCTCGTTTTTCAAAAATTGGAGCTGCACCTGAGTTGTCGCCAAGAAAAATGTTACCCATTATCAATGCTGGGGTAGATTATTTAAAACCGAGAATACCGAGAACGGTTGAGATAAATATTAGTGCAGAGGATGCCAATACTGCTGCAAAGATTAATATTCAGCTGTTTGAATGGGTATTGGAAAACCTTATTAAAAATGCTGTGGATGCCATGCAGGGCTCAGGTAAAATTGATATTAATCTCCAATCAAAAGGTGCTGAGGTTATCATAGATATTACAGATACCGGAAAAGGAATTCCTGCAAACAAACAGAAGACGGTTTTTGAACCTGGCTACACCACCCGCAAAAGAGGTTGGGGCTTAGGTTTAACCCTTGTAAAGAGAATTATAGAGGATTATCACAAAGGAAAAATCTTTGTAAAACATTCAGAACCAGGTGTAGGTACAACCTTTAGGATTCTTTTACGGGCATAACGCTTCTTAATGCCTAAATTCGCGCCAAAGTTTTTTGGTAATGAGCGAATACAAGCACATAGAGATAGAGAAAAAGTGGCAGAAATTTTGGGCAGAAAACCAGGTTTTTAAAGCTGAAGATAGCAGTACTAAGCCAAAGTACTATGTACTAGATATGTTCCCTTACCCCTCTGGTGCTGGATTACACGTGGGGCACCCTCTGGGCTACATTGCAAGCGATATTATTGCTCGTTACAAAAGACATAAAGGATTTAACGTATTGCATCCAATGGGGTACGACTCCTTTGGATTGCCAGCAGAGCAATATGCCATCCAAACGGGTCAGCATCCTGCAATTACTACTGAAAACAACATTGCTCGTTACCGTCAGCAATTAGATAATATTGGTTTCTCTTTCGATTGGAGTCGGGAGATTAGAACTTCTAGCCCCGAATACTATAAATGGACCCAATGGATATTCAAGCAGTTATTCAATTCGTATTACGATAAAGGGTTAGACAGAGCACGTCCTATCGAAGACTTAGTGTCTCTCTTTGAAAAAGAAGGAAATAAGAATGTTGAAGCCGAAACTTCCTGTGAGCGTATTTTCTCAGCTCCAGATTGGGAAAATTATTCCGATAAAGAAAAGGAGGCTATTCTCCAAGAATATCGCTTAACCTATTTAGCAGATACTTGGGTAAACTGGTGTGAAGAATTGGGTACAGTGTTAGCCAATGATGAAGTAAAAGACGGCAAGTCGGAGCGAGGCGGATTCCCTGTTGAGCAAAAATTGATGAAACAGTGGATGATGCGCATCGGAGCGTATGCTGAGCGTCTACTTGAAGATCTGGATAAGTTAGACTGGAGTGATGCGCTAAAAGAAATTCAGCGCAATTGGATAGGTAAATCTGAAGGGGCTTCGGTAAACTTTGAGTTGGAAAATGAAAAGGGCAAAATTGAAGTGTTTACCACTCGTCCTGATACTATTTTTGGTGTAAGTTTCATGGTTTTGGCTCCCGAACACGAGCTTGTAAAATCCATTACCACTGCCGAGCAAAAAGAAGAGGTTGAAAAATACATCAAAACTGCAGGTTTAAAAACAGAAAGAGAGCGTCAGGCAGATACCGATAAGGTTACAGGTTGCTTTACCGGAGCTTATGCTATCCACCCATTTACTGGAAATAAAATCCCAGTTTATATAGCCGATTACGTGCTTGCTGGTTATGGTACCGGTGCTGTAATGGCAGTACCTGCTGGCGATCAACGCGATTATAATTTTGCTAAAAAATTCAATTTGGATATCCCTGCGATATTCGAAGGGGTAGATATTTCTGAGGAGGCAAATGCCACCAAAGAAGCCAAAGTAATTAATGGCGATTTCTTAAATGGCCTTACCGGGCAGGAGGCTATTCCCGTTGCAATTAAGGAAATAGAAAAACGTGGTTTAGGAAAGGGGAAAACCAATTTTAGATTGCGCGATGCGGTGTTCTCAAGACAGCGTTATTGGGGCGAGCCTTTCCCAGTTTATTTCCAAGATGGAATTCCAAAATTAATTGCCGACGAACAGCTGCCAATTGAACTTCCAGAGATAAATGAGTTTAAACCTACAAAAGATGGTAAGCCACCTTTAGCAAGAGCGGCAAAGGAAGACTGGAATGTGCAGGTGGATGCCGATGAAATGGAATGCAATACCATGCCGGGATGGGCTGGCTCTTCTTGGTATTTCGCTAGGTACGTAGACCCTAATAACGACAAAGCTTTTGCTGGCCAGGATAAGCTTGCCTATTGGCAAAATGTAGACCTATACATTGGTGGTGCTGAGCATGCTACAGGACACCTTTTATATGCACGCTTTTGGACTAAATTCCTATTCGATTTAGGCTACTTACCATTCGAAGAGCCTTTTAAAAAGCTGATTAATCAAGGGATGATATTGGGTAGAAGTAACTTTGTTTTTAGGGACAAAGCCAATCCCAATGTTATTGTTTCTAAGGATAAGTTACAGGAGTATCAAGATCAATTTCCCAATGAGGAGTTCAAATTCGATCGTTTCCAAAAGCTTCACGTAGATATCAACTTGGTAGAAAACGATAAGATCGGTTTAGAAGCCCTACGCAATTCAGCCCCCGATTTTGCAAATGCTACCTTCTTCCCAGAAAATGCTACTCACGTACTTTGTGATGACGAGGTAGAAAAAATGTCTAAATCCAAGCTAAATGTTCAGAATCCAGATGATTTAGTTGAGCAGTTTGGAGCGGATACCTTGAGGTGTTACGAGATGTTTTTAGGTCCTATAGAACAACACAAACCATGGGATACTCAAGGAATTACTGGTGTATTCAACTTCCTTAAAAAGTTCTGGAGATTATTTAACGGAGAGCAAGGTGTAAGCCAGGAAGCACCAAGTAAAGAGGAGCTTAAAGTTCTGCATGCTACCATTAAAAAGGTTAACGAGGACATCAATAGGTTCTCCTTTAATACCGTGGTAAGTCAGTTAATGATTTGCGTTAATGAATTGCAAGCACTTAAGTGCAATAAGCAGGATATTCTTAAGCCGCTGTGTGTTTTATTGTCACCCTACGCTCCTCATATTGCCGAGGAACTGTGGGGAAAACTAGGAATGACTGGCAGTATAACATTTGCGGAATACCCCGTTCATAACGAAGAATATCTTGTGGAAAATACCTTCGAATATCCTATCTCTTTTAATGGTAAAATGAGGTTTAAACTAGAACTTTCGCTTTCATTAAGTAAGGATCAGGTGGAAGAGGAGGTTTTGAAAAATCCTCAAACTGCAAAATATTTAGTCGATAAAAAACCTAAAAAGGTCATCGTTGTACCTAAGAAAATAGTTAATGTTGTGGCCTAATGGCACACTTCTTGAGCTCAGCTAATATTATGAAATGGATAAGCAGCATTATTCTGACCGTTTCTATTGGGTTCATTTATGCCAATACGAACGGCCAAAATTTAAAAGCCAGTGCCGATACACTTAGAAAATTTTCAGTAAAGGCATATAAGGTTGGAGAAGAATTAGATTACGTTCTGCACTATGGTCTAGTAAATGCAGGAGTAGCCAAGTTAAAAGTGGAGGCTACTGATAGAACTGTTTATGGGAGGCCACTTTTGCATTTGGTTGGAACGGGAAGGTCTGTTGGTGCTTTCAACTGGTTTTTTAAGGTTAGGGACCGTTATGAGAGTTATTTAGATGCTAATGGAGCATTTCCCTGGATTTTTATCCGAAGGGTAAACGAAGGTGGGTACGAAATCAATCAAGATTATAAGTTTTACCAGCATCAGCAAAAAGTCGAGACAGGAAAGCATAAAGTCTTTGACATTCCCGAGTACACCCAAGATATGTTGTCGGCATTTTATTATGCGAGAACCCTAAATTTCGATACGGCAAAAATTGGCGATGTATTTACCATTCCAGCTTTTGTAGACGATGAGTACTGGCCTCTGAAGATAAAGTATCTGGGTTCGGATGTGGTAAGTATTAGGAATGGAAAATTTAAGTGTCGAAAATTTGTCCCAGTGGTTCAAAAAGGACGAATTTTTAAAGACGAAGAAGATCTAAATGTTTGGATTACGGCGGATAAAAACAACATTCCGGTATTGATCCAAGCAAAAGTATTGGTGGGTTCTATTAAAATGGAACTTACAGATTACAAGGGGTTGGCTGCGCCAATTTCCAAGATTGATTAAATAGATTTTAAATGGTTGTTACCTCAGAAATTCAGAACAAGTTAGAAGCGCTCCACCAAAAGTTTTCGGAACGTGGACAAGATTTGGGCTCATACCTAGATGGATTGCTTCATAGCGAGTTTCTAACCTATTGGGATTATATCCATCAAGATACCTTACTATCCCTGCAAACTCCTCGAACAATATATCCAGATGAAAATATTTTCATCATCTACCATCAAATAACGGAGCTTTACTTTAAGCTTTGTCTGCAGGAGCTAGATCATATCTGTGGGGGGTCTAAAAAGGAAAAATGGGACAGTAAAAAAACCGTTACCAAGCTTAAGCGCATTAATAATTACTTCAGAGCCTTGGTGCATTCATTCGGAATTATGATCGAAGGAATGGACAAGGAACAGTTTTTGAAATTTAGAATGGCTCTTTTGCCGGCTTCAGGATTTCAGTCGGTGCAATACCGTAAAATTGAAATTCACGCAACGGGACTTGAAAACTTGTTGCACCACTCAGTTCGAGGAGAGGTAGAAATTACCAAGGAGGAAGATATCAACCAGAACTTCGATAACATTTACTGGAAGTTTGGAGCAACTACAAAAGATACGGGGGAGAAAACCCTAACGCTTAAAATGTTCGAAGAGCGTTACGATACCGAACTGTTGGGTCTTTTAACCAAACTGAAGTTTTGCAACCTAAATCACCTGTTGCTAGAAGGTTACCTTTCTGATGGGGATGAAGAAATTAAGCGCCAACTTAAAACCTTCGACATCCTGGTTAACGTAGATTGGCCTTTGGTACATTATAAATCTGCTGTTCGTTACCTGCAAAGCAAAGAAAAAGACATCGCTGCTACAGGAGGTACCAATTGGCAGGATTATTTACCTCCACACTTTCAAAAAAGAATCTTTTTCCCAACCCTATGGACTCAAGAAGAAAAAGATAACTGGGGCAAGAATTGGGTTGAAAGTGCGTTGGGCTTAAAGTAATATGCAAAAGAAGTCTCCCCAAAAGAAATTATGGTGGATTGTCCTAGTTGTAGGGACCATCGCTATAGCCTTATTTTCTATTTTTAACCGAGGTGGTAAAGATGCTCCTTCCAACACTGGCTCCGACGCTACAGATACATTGTTGGTTCAAAAACCGAAGGTGGAGGAGCGTAAGTTTGGTATTCCTATTACCAAGTTTAATGTGGTGGAAGGAGAGGTAAGACGCGGTGCTGTTTTCTCCGATTTACTTTTGGATTACAACATTTCTTGGGAGCAAATATTGGTAGCCGCAGATAGCTGTAAAAAAGTCTTTCCTGTTACTAAAATTAAAGCTGGAAACGCTTATTCGGTATTCACCTATCTCAAAGATTCAATAGAAACTGCAGCCTATTTTCTGTATCAGATTGATAAAACAGATTTTTTACGGATATCGCTAAAAGATAGTACCAATGCAAAGATTTTTTCTCTTCCCGTGGAGACCACTTTGAGGTCGGGTAATGTGAAAATTACAAGTAACCTGTACGATGCTTTTAAAGAAAAAGACCTTCCGGTGGGATTGGCACTAAAGTTATCCGACATCTATGCTTGGACTCTAGACTTCTATCGATTAAACAAAAACGATGAGTTCTCTTTCCTTTTCGAAGAGAGAAAAGCCGAGGGTAAATCCATTGGAGTGGGGCGTGTTTTGGCTGCCGAATATAGATCAGGTAATGATACTTTGGATGCATTTAGATTTTACCATTCTGCCCTGGATATGGATCAATTTTTTGATCATAAGGGAGAGAATCTTCAAAAATCTATGCTGAAGTCCCCAGTGAAATTTGGACGAATATCATCACGCTACTCACTTAGGAGGTTCCATCCTGTTCAAAAAAGGTATAAAGCTCATTTAGGTACCGATTATGCCGCACCGCATGGCACTCCTATTTTAGCGGTGGGCGATGGGGTGGTTTTAGAGGCTAAGTACTCTAAATACAATGGTAGGTATGTTAAGATAAAGCATAATTCCACCTATACCTCTCAGTATCTACACATGTCAAAATACGGTAGTGGAATTAAGGCTGGAGTTCGAGTTAAACAAGGTCAAATCATTGGCTACGTAGGAGCTACAGGTTTAGCTACCGGACCGCATGTTTGCTTAAGATTGTGGAAATACGGGAAACAAGTAGACCACCTTAGGGAGAAATTTAGTCCGGCAGATCCAATTCCCGCCACAGACCTACCAGTTTTTCAAGATTCCGTTAGGGTTTTAAAGCAGTACTTGTCTGGATTTCAAGATGCTTAAGTTTTAATTATGGGAGGTTTTCATCCCCTCCAAAAGCCCTGTTATATTTGTCCAAAATTTTTTGATTCATGAAGCGAATCCTCACGCTTTTTTGCCTGTTTACCCTTGTGTCTTCTGCTTATGCAGGAAATGATTTAGGTGATAAGGTTAAAGAAATGCTAACGCGCATAGATACTTGTGCCTCTTCCGAAACCATTGGAAATATCCTAAAGGATTACAAATCGATGATTTCAGAGCACGGTACCGACTGGAGAAGCTATTATTGGCTGGCTTATGGTAACCTTAAAAAGGCAGAATACAGTTTCGAAAAATCGAATCGCGATCAAGCAATTAATATCGCTTTGGGATACGTAGACCGAGCAAGACTTATAAAGCGAACCCACCCAGAACTGGATATCCTAGAAGCTCTTTTACTTTTCAAAAAAATTGAAATAAACAGAGACGAGCGCGAGAACAAATTCATCTTCCGCTACAAGGAGTTAATGAGTAATGCATTCTACCTAGATCAGCTAAATCCAAGGTATTACTACGTAAAAGGTGTACAAGCATTGGCAGATACCAGCATTAACCCTCAAAACAGGAAAAATGCGATTGAATTTTTTAAAAGCGCCGAGAAGCTTTTTGGTCCGCATGATAGAAAGGCGGATGATGCCGATCCAACATGGGGTTTTAATCAAACGCAATTGTTCCTAAACGTACTAATTCCCGGTAGAACCGAGTACTTTAATAAAGACGGTGAAAAAGTGAGTACTATTTTGGATGTGGAATCCGAAATGTCGCTTAAGGAAATAGAAAAACAAATTAAGCAGGAGCAAAAAGAAGCCGAAAAGGAACGTAAGCGTCAAGAAAAAGAAGCCAAAAAAGAGATTATCGCTTCTAAATATCTAAAGGATCCAGAAAAAGAAAAGGGAAAAGAAAAAGACAAAAAGGACTAGTTTTTGTTACCATTCCCAGGTGCGAAAATCTAAAATTCGATCTTCAAAATAGGGATGTCCATAAAGACTATCGGTTCGTACACCCGAACTGGTGGATGCATGGATGAAAATGATTTGATTTTTGCGAATTTCCGAGACTATGCCTACATGTCCAGGCGTTTTGGTAGTTTTATTCCTTCCAGCGAATATGATTAAATCTCCCACCGATATTTTTTCGCGGCTTATGGATTTCCCAGTGTTGGCAATCATCCCAGAACTCCTCGGTAGATCTAGTGAAATTGATTGAAAAACATAACGGACAAATCCGCTGCAATCGAAATGATTGGGTCCGTCGGCCCCATATCGATATGGAACTCCAATAAAAGTGTTACTCGTATCCAATAAATACTTAGTTAGTATTTGCCTAGGATGTTGATCTATTGCCTCCTCTAAGCTTAATTCATACCCCTCCTGACCAATCATTTTCTGACTTATTAGCACCAGAAAAATGGCTAAACAAAGAAGTGATAACCTCTTTAGAAATATTCCTCTGATAATTTTTTTGTCGGTGGTCATGCAGTAGTTAGGAAACTAAGAGGTAAAAATAACTTTTAATTGTGTTGAAAATTAGCTGGAAATGCTGACGTATTATAGCTAGCATCCACATTTTAATTAGGTTTAATTTTTTTAAGAAGCAATAACTTTAAATTTAGCCCAAACCCATACAGATATGAAATTAAAACAAAGCATAACTCTCATTTTCATTGCATTATTAACCCTTGGTGCCTGTAAGAAAAAAGATGGAGGATCACCGGGTTTTAACCTATTCTCTATAGAAGACGATAAACGTTTTGGCGCCCAAATGGATTCAACGATTTTGGCAAGCCCCAACGAATACCCAGTTCTGAGCAAAAACGCATATCCACAAGCATACAGCTATTTGGAAAATATGCGTGATAAACTACTAAATAGTGGTCAAGTAACGTACAAGGATGAATTTGACTGGGAAGTAAAAATCATTCGAGATGATGAAACCCTGAACGCCTTTTGTACTCCAGGTGGATATATATACATATACACCGGTTTAATAAAGTACTTGGATGCCGAATACGAATTAGCTGGAGTGCTGGGTCACGAAATGGCGCATGCCGATTTGCGTCATTCTACATCTCAACTTACACAACAGTATGGAATTTCGGCTTTATTGGGGATCGTGTTGGGAAATAACCCGGGATTATTGGCCGAAATTTCAGCCAAGTTACTTTTTCTAAAGTTTAATAGAAATGATGAGGCGCAGGCGGATGATTTTTCGGTACGCTACATGTGTCCAACAGATTATCAAGCCGACGGGGCAGCGGAATTCTTTGCCAAGTTAATCGCAGAGCAGCAAGCCGGAGGGCAACCAGAGTTCCTTTCCACTCACCCTAACCCAGAGAATCGCGTGGAGGATATAAGAGCCAAAAGGCAAGAGTTGGGTTGTGAGGGCACTGCAACTTACGATCAGGAGTACGCCGCATTTATTAATTCATTACCATAATTAGTAACGTTAGTTTTAAGCAATAAAAAAGGGAGCACTCCATGAGGCTCCCTTTTTTATTTTCAGTTTGGGTATTTATTCTTTAGCGGTTAACCAAGCTTTTCTTAGTTTCAGTTGTTCCTCGGATGGATTTTCCATCATTTTTACATAATGCCTTTCCATGGTGTTTACCTTCTGAGCTTTAGCTTTCAAGGTTTTTTCCTTAAAGTCATCTTTTTTCTTTCTTAACACCGTGATCTCTATTTTATCACCTTCCTGGGTTTCTTTAACAAAGCGATTGTATACATCCTGGAAAGCAGTAGGCGTAAGTTCTTCTCCGTTTAGTTTATAAAGAAGATCTCCTGTTTTGAAACCAATCTTTTTAGCGAAATCATTCGCGTTGTCCAATCCGTTAACTTGAATAAGTTGCTTTTCAATGTTGTAACCTAGAGAAATACCGCCAAAAGTTATTTTAGACACTTCTTTTTCGGCAGCATATTCTACCCCAACTTTATTTAGAATTTCAGCAAATGGAAGTTGTGCAGGTCCACCCACGTATGTTTCTAAGAAAGCTTGAATTTCTGGGTAAGTTTTTTCTCCAATAATTTCAAAAAGCTTCTCATCCTCAAAAGGTTTATGAGCTCCATACTCCTTGGCAAGTGTTCGCATTAATTGCTGAAGGTCCATTTCACCATTAGATTTTTCTAAAAGTAATATGTCCAGACACATCCCAATTAAAGCACCCTTTTGGTATACATTTCCGTATTGATTTTCGTACTTATCCAGTACGTGTTTACTCATTTTTGTAAAAGGAAGGGTGTCGTTATAAACCGATGCAACTAGCATTTTTTGACGCATTACATCAAGAAAATCCTCCTCAGACATTAAGTCATACTTTACTTGCACATGTTGCGCAGCGTATTCGGTACAACCCTCGTACATCCATAGATGTTTAGACATCTTCGGCTCAATAAAATTGTAGTTATGAATTTGTTCAGAGTGGATATTAAGGGGAGTAACTATATGAAAAAACTCATGAGCGGTTACATCTCTAATGCTAGATGCTAACTGTTCGGGATCTCCTTCCGGGAAACTAAATACCGTTGATGTGCTGTGTTCTAAGGCTCCTGCCGAACCGCTGAGTGAAGCTCCATCAAAAAGGTAAATTAAGATTGCATACTTGTCTACTGGAAGTATGCCACCTAAATATTTTCTCTGCGCCTCTAATGTCGCTCCAACGTTTTCCTTTACAGCATCAGCGGTTAGAATCTTGTTAGGCGAGTAAACAGAAATTAATACTTCGCAATTACCAACCGGAATGGTAGCCGTATCTGGTTCGCAATACATTATTGGATTGTCGTGCAGGTGAAAATAATCTTTAGCTAGCCAGATGTCCTTGTCTGGAGATATCATCTTTTGGGGAAGCGAAGAAGCTCCGTAAAGTTTTTTCGGCTTTCTAATCTCTACTTCGTAGGGATAGTTTTTCATGTCACTTAGGTATCCGATGATACCAAAGTTGTTGAGAACAAAGTTTTTGCCCTCTTCGAAATTGGTTCCTGCAGGCTCAAAAATTACATTGTCCAATTTGGTGTCAAAGCTATCTTCAATTCTGTAACGGAAAGTCTTCAGTCGTTGTGCGTTTCTAATTTCCCAACGGTTAACCCCTAGTTTTTTAATCGCTATAGGGTTTCCGGTGGTGTCATAGGCATCTAGGCGGGTAATAAATCTTCCAAAATCAGAAATGGAGTAGGTTCCCGGAACGATTTTAGGCATTTGAAACTCTACCACGTCCTTGGTAACTTTAGGAACCGTAATTTCTACCTCTAATTCGTCGTTTACCACATTGCTTAAATCCAGTTTAACTCTATACTTCTCAACTCCCTGAGAAAAGGAACTAAGACACATAGCACATAAACTAAATAGGAAAATCAGTTTTTTCATGAGTGTTTATTTAACGGGTGCTAAATTCCTTTTTCCTTATCCCATTTCCAAGTAGAGATAATACAAAAGAAGTATCTCATGGATTTTCGGTTAAATTGCAGGCCTGATTGGAAATGAATTTAAAATCCACCATGAAAAATTTTCTCGGTTTTCTCTCATTATTTATCCTTACAAGCTCGGTTTTTGCACAAACGCAATCCTATATAGACTACTGGAATTACGATAAAAAAATTCCCAAGTCTAAAGGCCAGTACCTAAAGGGTGAAAAGCATGGGAAGTGGGTTTATTTCTATAAAGAGGGGGTGCCCCGCGAGGAGTTAAATTACCACATGGGGATTCTTAATGGAGAGGCTAAGAACTTTTATCCTAATAAGGAACTAAAGTCCATTGGGTATTTTTATTACGGTTCTCAGGACAGTTTGTTTAAGTCTTTTTACAAGGATGGTCAAATAGCCTCATCTGGATTCTTCGATAACAACGAAAAAATTGGGGCCTGGGAATATTTCTATCCCAATGGTCAACTACGAAAAATTGGGAAATACGAGGCGGGTAATAAGTCGGCTAAGATGGTAAAGAGTTTTACCCCCGATGGTAAACCTTTGGTTGTTTCGGGAAGTGGAATTCACAAGGATTACACAGCGGATGGTGCAGTTTTCGAACTTATTGGCTACAAAAATGGAATTGAGCATGGCGATTATATGCAGTACTACCCCAATGGGGATGTGCATATAAAAGGAATGTACAATGAAGGGAAAAAGCATGGTGAGTGGATTGCTTATTTCTCGGATAAAACCGTTAAAAGCAAGTATGGCTATAAAAACGGGGTGCTACACGGAGTGTGCCTTGAGTATTTTAAGCCAAACGTTATGAATTTTAAAGGTGAGTATGACAATGGCTCAAAAACTGGACTTTGGACTTGGAATTACCCGAATGGAAAAATCGAAATGAAAGGGAGCTTTCTCAACGACGAACGCCATGGGAAGTGGGAGTATTTTTACCCTAACGGGCAGATTTCTTCTACCGGAAGTTTCGAAGTTGGATTAAAGGAAGGCACATGGGTGTATTACTTTAAAGATGGTCAGAAGGAAATGGAAGGCGATTACCTAGTAGATGAAAAGTCTGGAACTTGGACGTACTGGTACGAAAATGGCAATAAATTTCAGGAGGGTGACTACACTGCAGGAACCGAAGATGGTATGTGGGAATCTTGGTTCGAAAATGGCCAATTAAAAGATAAGGGCTCTTTTAGTAAAGGAATAATCACGGGTAGCTGGGAAGGATTTCATGATAATGGCAAAAAGCGCTACGAAAGCACCTGGGCAGAAGGAGTTAAAAACGGACCATGGAAACGATATTCAGAAAACGGTAAGCTTTTAGAGGAAGGAAATTTTAAGTCTGGAAAAAAGGAAGGAGTTTGGAAAACCTACGATGAAAAATCTGGTAACCTTTTAACCGAGGGAGCATACAAGGAGGATTTAAAAACGGGTACTTGGAAGTATTATGCACCCCACGGAACCTTAGTTATGGAGCAGTCATTTAAGAATGGGGAACTAAATGGTGTAAGTAAGGAGTATAACGCTAAGGGGGTAATAACCTCGAAAAAAGAATTCCAAAACAACAAACTGGATGGCGAGGTCTTAATTTACGAAAAGGGAAAGGCTACCTCGAAGATGGAGTACAAAGATGGTAAGTTAATTAACCGAGAAATTTTGACTGAAAAATAAAACAAAGATTATTTGTATATTTGCAGCAAATTAAAAGAGGGGACCGGTTCCCCTCTTTTTATTATACCGGTTTATGATAAGCCTAGAGGCAATCAAAAAAGTTATACAGCCGACATTAGAGGAATACAACCTGTACCTGGTAGATATGCATGCAGGTAATGGGAATAACTTTAAGATAGAGGTAGATAGTTTAGAGGGGTTTAAGATAGAACATTGTGTAAAAATCAATAGAGCGGTAGAGGCCGTTTTCGATCGCGATGTTGAAGATTACGCACTTGAAGTTACATCACCTGGTTTGGATCAGCCATTTAAGGTGCCTCAACAATATCATAAAAATATTGGAAGAGAAGTAGAGCTAGTTTTAAGCAATGGCGAGAAACGTGTAGGCACCCTTAAGGAGGTATCGGAAACTGGAATTACCATTGAGAAAACGGAAAGAAAAAAAATAGAGGGCACAAAAAAGAAGGAGTGGGTAACCACAACGAGTGTTTTCGAGTTTAAAGAAATAGGAAAAGCTTTTGTTAAGCTAAGTTTTTAATAGGAAGGACCATGAGCTTAAATTTGGTTGAATCCTTTGCGGATTTCAAGGACAACAAGAACATAAACAAAGAAAAGCTACAAGCTTTACTTGAGGATGTTTTTAGATCTATGCTTAAAAAGAAGTATGGGTCGGATGACAACTTTGATATCATCATTAACAGTGATCGCGGTGATCTAGAAATTTGGAGAAACCGTGAAATCGTTGAAGATGGTGCTGTGGAAGATGAGAATACGCAAATCGCATATTCTGAAGCGATAAAAATCGAAGAAGATTTCGAGGTAGGCGAAGAAGTTTCTGAACCTATCGATATCGAAAAATTTGGAAGAAGAAATATTCTCTCACTAAGACAAAATTTAGTGGCGAGGATTATGGACCTTGAAAAAGACGATATCTACCAGCACTATTCTGAAAGAGTTGGAGAAATTGTTGCAGGTGAAGTTTATCAAGTTTGGAAAAGAGAGGTGCTACTTTTAGATGATGACGGAGTAGAGCTTATCCTTCCAAAATCGGAGCAAATCCAAAAAGATTATTTCAAGAAAGGCGATACCATTAGAGCGGTTGTTGCTAAGGTTGAAATGAGAAACAATAACCTCCGTGTAATTCTATCTAGAACAGCCCCAGATTTCCTTGAGCGTCTGTTTGAACAAGAGGTACCAGAGGTTATGGATGGATTAATTACCATCAAAAATATCGTTCGTGAGCCAGGAGAAAGAGCTAAGGTAGCTGTAGAATCCTACGATGATAGAATTGATCCTGTTGGTGCCTGTGTAGGTATGAAGGGACAGCGTATTCACGGTATCGTTCGCGAATTACATAACGAGAATATTGATGTAATTAATTATACAAATAACGTTAGCCTTTATATTACTAGAGCGCTTAGCCCCGCTAAGATTTCTAGTATAACGGTAAACGAAGAAGATAAAACAGCTGATGTTTTCCTTTCACCAGATCAAGTTTCACTTGCTATTGGTAAAGGTGGACACAACATTCGTCTGGCTTCTAAATTAACGGGTTACCAAATTGATGTGTATCGTGAAAACGATGACAACGAAGACGTTGATCTAGAAGAATTTGCAGATGAAATTGACGGGTGGATCTTAGACGAATTAAAGGCAGTAGGATGCGATACTGCAAAAAGTGTTTTAGAGCTATCTGTTGAAGACCTCGTTAAAAGAACCGATCTGGAAGAGGAAACGGTTATGGAGGTTTTCAGAATTCTTGAAGAAGAGTTCAAATAAGATAAAATTGCTTAATTGCGTATTAGATTAGGATGCCCTTTCTAAGCGCAGACCTGAATTAGTAAAAGATAGGAGACAAAATTTATATGTCTGAAACTAAAGTAAAACCGGCGAGATTAAGTAAGGTAGCTAAGGATTGCAACGTATCTCTATCTACCGTCGTAGACTTCCTTGGAAAAAAGGGAGTGGAGATCGATGCTAAACCCAATACTAAGCTTGATCCGGAGCACTATGAAATGGTGCTTAAAGAGTTTATGCCGGATTTATTGGTGAAGCAAGCGTCTAAACAAGAGACTATTGCTCGCCAGCCAAAGGAAACGGTGGCCTTAGATTACATGGAAGAAAAATCTAAGCCAGAACCTGAGGCAGAAACAGAGGCGGAATCAACCGATGATGCTAAAGCTGAAAAAGCAGATAACCCATCGGAGGAAACAACTGAGGAAAAAGCTGAGGTTGTGCAGGAAACTGTTGAAAGCACTGAGGAACCAGCAAAGGAAGAGCCAGTTGCAAAAGCAGAACCTGAAGTCGCTAAAGAAGAGCCTAAAGTAGAGGTTGAAAAGGTTGAAGAAAAGGTTGAAGAAGCTAAATCTGTACCTAAAGCAGCCGAAGTAGAAAAAGAGCCAGAAGTTGAAGCAGAGGCTGAAGCCCCTGCAGAAGCAGCAGCAGAGGAAAAGCAAGCTCCAGAAAGCAATGAGGAGGTGGCAGATGATGGATCTGGTCCTCGCGTTGTAGGGAAATTAGATCTTGCTAATCTCAATACGAAAACACGTCCTTCTAAGAAAAGTAGAGAAGAAATTCTCAAAGAAAAGAAGGCTGGAGAAAAAGCATTTAAAGAGGCTCAAGCTAAGAAAGAGGCGGAACGCAAGGTAAAAGAGGCCGAAGAAGCTAAGCAAAAAGCTGCTGAGGCTGAATCCAAGAAAAAGGAGGAAACCCCTGCTAAAAAGGAGGACGACGTAATTAGAGCTAAGGTTCAAAAATTATCGGGTCCAACTGTCTTAGGTAAAATGGAGCTTCCTACTAAACCTGAGAAGAAAAAGGCCGATGTTAAAAAGGTGGCTTCTTCTGAGGACAAGGCTGGTAATAAAAAGCGTAAGCGCAAGCGTATTAACCAACCAGACCAAAACCAACAAAGAGGTAGAGGTGGACAAGGTGGAAACCAAAGAGGTGGACAACGCGGTAAGGCGAGAGAGCCGAAACCAGAGCTTACCGAAGAGCAAATCCAAAAAGAAATTAAGGAAACCCTAGCTAGATTAAGTTCTGGTGGAGGGAAGAATAAAGGAGCAAAATTCCGGAGAGCAAAAAGAGATGCTATTTCTCAAAAAATGGAGGAAGAAGCAGCTAAAAAGCAAGCGGAACAAAAAATTCTTAAGGTTACAGAATTTGTAACAGTAGGTGAAATTGCTTCCATGATGGATGTTCCCGTTACACAGGTAATTTCTGCTTGTATGACCTTGGGGATCATTGCTGCTATTAACCAAAGACTCGATGCTGAAACCCTTACTTTAATTTGTGAGGAGTTCGGTTACAAAGTTGAGTTTGTGGATGCAGAGGAAACTGAAACCGTATTAGAAGAAGAGGATAACCCGGATAACCTACAACCTCGTTCACCAATTGTAACGGTGATGGGTCACGTAGATCACGGTAAAACTTCGCTTCTTGATTACATCCGTTCTGCGAACGTAATTGCTGGTGAGGCGGGTGGAATTACCCAGCACATTGGTGCATACAAAGTACAACTTGCCCACAACGAAAAGGAAATTACTTTCCTTGATACTCCTGGTCACGAAGCGTTTACCGCCATGCGTGCCCGTGGTGCAAAGGTGACTGACGTTGCAATTATTGTTGTAGCAGCGGATGATGCTGTGATGCCACAAACTAAGGAAGCAATCAATCACGCGCAGGCGGCTGAGGTTCCTATGATCTTTGCAATCAACAAGATTGATAAGCCAGGTGCTAATCCAGATAAAGTTAGGGAAGAACTAGCTCAGATGAATATCCTTGTTGAGGACTGGGGTGGTAAGTTCCAATGCCAAGAAATTTCTGCTAAGCAAGGTACTGGTATCGAAGAATTACTAGATAAAGTACTTCTAGAGGCGGAATTACTTGAACTTAAGGCAGATCCAGATAAAAGAGCTGCAGGTTCAGTTATCGAATCTTCACTTGACAAAGGAAAAGGTTACGTTGTAACGATGCTTGTGGAATCTGGTTCAATGAAAGTTGGAGACTTTATCCTTGCTGGATCTCAGTATGGTAGAATTAAAGCAATGCACAACGAACGTGGACAAGAGGTTTCAGTAGCTGGTCCTTCAGATCCCGTTTCAGTGCTCGGTCTTAACGGTTCAGTAAATGCTGGAGACCGTTTCCATATTGTTGAAGACGAAAGAGAAGCGAAACAAATTGCGGCTAAACGTCAACAACTTCAGAGAGAACAAGGTATCCGTGCTCAGAAACACGTTACCCTTGATGAAATCGGAAGACGTCTTGCACTTGGAGACTTTAAGGAACTTAACCTTATCGTTAAAGGGGATGTGGATGGTTCTATCGAGGCCCTTTCAGATGCATTATTGAAGTTATCAAATGAGAATATTCAAGTAAATATTATTCACAAAGCAGTTGGACCAATCTCCGATTCTGATGTACTTCTTGCTTCTGCTTCTGATGCGATTATCGTTGGTTTCCAAGTTAGACCTAACGCATCGGCTAAGAAATTGGCGGAGAAGGAAGAAATCGAAATCAGAATGTACAGCATTATCTATGATGCCATTGCAGAAATTAAGGATGCGATGGAAGGAATGTTGTCTCCTGATATTGAAGAAAGAATTGTTGGTACTGCAGAAATTAGAGAAACCTTTAGAATCTCTAAAGTGGGTGTTGTTGCCGGATGTTTCGTTCAAGAAGGTAAGATTGTTAGAAATAATAAGTGCCGCATAATTAGAGATGGAATTGTGATTTACGAAGGAAACCTTGGTTCTCTTAAGCGATTCCAAGACGATGCTAAAGAAGTACCACGTGGTATGGAGTGTGGTCTTAACATCGATAAGTTCAACGATATTAAGGTGGGCGATATAGTTGAAAGCTTCGAACAAGTCGAGGTTGCTAAAAAGCTGTAACGAACATAAAGCATATTAGGAAAAAGGGTTGTCAATTTTGGCAACCCTTTTTTGTTTATGATAATTCCTGACCTAGTGATATCTGGTCACTAGGTGTGTTCAAATAGGGGAGGGTGCTACTTGAGTCGAATATCCTTTCGCGCAAAGTAAGCTAATACGGTTTCAAGAATGGTGTCTTAATACCATAAAGGTATCGTTTAATCAAGCCTAAAAATTCTAGTTTGGATTACTTAATATCTGGTAAATCAATACGCTCAGATACTACATAAGCAGTTGGGAAATACCGCTTAATTCTTTGAAGAAAGGATTCCGCTTCTAGTTGTGTCCTAAAGTTCCCAACTCGAACTCTAAAGTTGGGCTCAAGCCAAGTGATATAGGATTTTACTGTAGGAAATTTCTTTAAAAACTCAGTTTTAGTTTCGGTGGCCTTTTCCCTTGTCCCAAAATACAGTTGAACTCGGTAACCGTCAATCCTTGGGTCCGCTGCTTTGCTGCTTTGAAAACGCTCTATTAAAGAAGAAACACTGGGTTCTATGATTAATTGAACATTACCGGTCATTGGCTGGTATTTCGATCCTATAGCATCGTCGATTGTCCATCTCTTTTGCACAGGACTTTGCCCCCAAGAAGAAAATGAAAAACCAACTGCAAAAACAAGAATAGATAGGATACGGATTGCCATAAATCAAAAGTTCAAAACAAAAGTACAAAGTGCATTTAAAGAACCACTTACACAGCAAACCAAATTATCAAAAATTGGTTATGAGTATGGTGTAAGTGGTTTATGTGGAACGCTGAACGGGGTTCAGTAGTGGAAGATTAGACTAGCTTAACATTAATTTAGAAAGATTATAAATTGACTAACCCATCTCAAAATCCTATGAATAAAGTAAGCAGAAAGGCACTTTCTATTAAATTTGCCGACACGAAATCGAGGATTAGAAATCCGCTTAATCCAAATTATATGGTGAGTTTGAGTAGGGTCATTTCAGGAAGCAAGCTACGTCTATTGCTAGTTTTTACAGCCCTTCTTTTTTCCTCTGCATCACTTTTAGCGCAACCGAACGGGGAAATTTTGTTTAAAGGAAACTGTGCTTCTTGTCACAGACCTACAGAAGAACCTTTAACGGGTCCGGGACTAAAAGGTGCGAGAGAGCGTTGGGCAGGGCGCGAAGAGTTGTTGTATCAGTGGATCAAGAATCCTCAAAAGGTATTGAACTCTGGCGACGCTTATGCGAATGAGTTGTACAAGAATTGGAAATCTTCCGGGGTTATGCCAGCGCAAGCGGTTAACAACGAGGAGATCGACGCTATTCTTGATTATGTAGAGGCGTATCAACCTCCGGTAGCAGCTGCTGGGCCAGTAGAGGCTGAAGGTGGAGAGGCTACTTCGGCAGATACCGATACTACCTGGTACGTATTAACTGCATTGTTAGCATTAATTCTGGTTATTGCTATTTTCTCGCTTGCAGGTGCAAGGAGAGCGATGGCAATGGCAGTTGCTCGCGAAGCAGGTAAGGAATACGACGGTCCAAATACCTATGCCGACGCATTTAGATTGTGGGTAAGAAAAAATCAATTACTAGTTATCTTCTTAATCGTGGTTGCTCTTGTAGCGGTCTTGAGAGAAGGGTGGTATGGTCTTTCTGGTGTTGGTGTTTACGAAGGGTATAAGCCAGAACAACCAATTTGGTTTAGCCATAAAGTACACGCTGGTCAGAATCAGATTAACTGTGTTTACTGTCATAACTCGGCAGAGAAATCTAAACACGCAGGAATTCCTACAGCGAACATTTGTATGAACTGTCATACAGCGGTTGCTAAAGGGAAGATTACTGGTGAAAAAGAAATCAACAAAATTTATGCTGCTGTTGGTTGGGATAAAGAAACTAGGTCATATACAGGTGAGACACAGCCTATCAAGTGGGTGAAAGTGCACAACCTTCCAGATCACGTTTACTTCAATCACTCTCAGCACGTAGTAGTTGGTGAGATAGAGTGTCAAGAATGTCACGGTGAAGTGGAGAAGATGGATGTTGCACAACAACATGCTCCACTTACTATGGGATGGTGTATTAACTGTCACAGAGAAACCGAGGTTAAAATGGCTGATAACGGCTATTACGACGAAATTCATAACAGATTAACTCCAGAAGAACTTAAGAAATATTTAAATGGTGATGAGCAAATTACTGCCAGCGAATTAGGTGGTATTGAATGTGCTAAGTGTCACTATTAATCATTGTTCGAACTAAGGCCTATGGCATCGATGAATAAAAAATACTGGAAAGGTTTAGAAGAGCTTCATCAAACTGAAGCTTTTCAAGTAAAAGCCAATAAGGAATTCAGTGAGGAAGTTCCTGTAGAGGAATTCTTATCGAACCAAGAGCAATCTTCTTCTTCAACTTCAAGAAGAGATTTCCTCAAATTCATGGGATTCTCTATCACAGCGGCAACTGTTGCAGCATGTGAGGCTCCTGTAATTAAGTCTATTCCTTACGTTAACAAACCAGAGGACATTACTCCGGGTGTAGCAAATTTCTATGCGTCTTCTTTTTACGACGGATTTGATTTTGCAAACGTAATGGTTAAAACTCGTGAGGGTAGACCAATTCACATCAAGGGGAATAAAAATGGATTTACAAAAGGGGCGGTTAATGCAAGAATTAACGCTTCTGTTTTAAATCTTTACAATACAGCAAGAGTTCAACAGCCACAGTTAAAAGGTGAGGCAACAACCTGGGGGCAGTTAGATGCTAAAGTTGTGGGTGAGCTAGAGAAGGCTGTTTCTGCTGGGAAGAAAGTTGCTTTAGTTAGCAATTCCATCATTAGCCCAAGTGCAAACAAGCTTGTTGCAGAATTTGCTGCGAAATACAACGGTGAAGGCGAGAGCTTTAACCATGTAACTATCGATGCAAATTCATTCTCTGCCATAAGAGAAGCACATGAAAGCCACACTGGGAAGGCTATTATTCCTTTCTACGACTTTGCAAAGGCAAAAACTTTAGTTGCCGTTAATGCAGACTTCCTAAACGATTGGGTTTATCCAGCTGCCTTTACAAAGGGTTATGCTGAATTGAGAAATCCAGAGTCTGGTTTATCAAAGCACTATCAAATTGAAACCACCATGTCTTTATCTGGTTCTAACGCAGATGTTAGAATGATGATGAAGCCTTCTGAAGAGGGGTTAGTGGTAGCTGCAATTTATAATCACATCGCTGCTAAGGCTGGAGCAAGCTCTGTTTCTGTTAGTACAGGAGATTGGGCTGCAAAAACTAAAAAGGTAGCCGAGGATTTATGGTCTGCAAAAGGGGCTTCTCTTTTTGTTTCTGGATCTAAACTGAAAGAAGTACAAGAATTAGTAGTTGCCACCAATAAATTATTGGGTAACTATGGTTCTACTCTAGATACTAACCAACCAATTAACCTGGGGCAGCAAATGGATAGCGAGGTTTCGCAACTTATTGCTGATATGAATTCAGGTGCTTATGGTGCGGTTATAATCGCAGGAACTAACCCTGCATACTATTTAGCTAACGGGGATAAATTCCTAGCTGGATTGAAAAAAGTAGCTTTCTCAGTTGCTATTGCTGAGTACGCTGATGAAACGGCCGCAAATTGTACTGCAATTGCACCGGACCATAACTATTTAGAGTCTTGGAAGGATGCCGAAGCAAGAGTTGGCGAATTAAGTTTAACTCAACCGGCAATTAATCCATTATATAAGACACGTCAGTTCGAAGAGAGTTTATTAGCTTGGATGGGGTCTGCGGATTCTTTCCATGCATACATGAAAAAGAACTGGCAAGAGAATATTTTCGCTGCAACTGGTAAAATTGGTTTAGCTGCAGATTTCTGGCACCAAAGTCTTCACGATGGTGTTGCCAAAGGAGCGGTTAAGTCTGAAAGTCTTTCTTGGACTGATTTCGATGCTAGCGCAACTGCAAGTGCAATTTCTAAGTTAGCCAAACCAGTGGATGGAATAGAAGTTAAATTCTACCACAAGGTTGGTATTGGTTCAGGAGCTCAGGCTGCTAACCCATGGCTACAAGAGATGCCAGATCCAATTTCTAAAGTAACGTGGGATAACTACGTAACCATGGCTCCTTCTGATGTTGAGCAAATGGGATTAAATGGGGAAATTGGTCAAGAATTACCAGCGAGTCTAGTAACCGTTTCGGTTAATGGAAATGAATTAAAACTTCCTGTTTTCCCACAACCAGGACAAACTCCAGGTACTATCGGTATCGCATTAGGATATGGTCGTGGAGCAAATGGTGAAAACATTGGTAAATCTGCTTTCCAAACTGGAGAGTATGGTGGATACGTAGAGGGAGAAAACGGTAACAAAGTTGCTATCGGAAAGCGTGTTGTTCAAATGGCTGCTGCCTTCGGTGCAACTCATATCGATGCTGCATTTGGAGCTACCGTGGCTGCTACTGGAGAAGAATATCCTTTGGCATGTACTCAAACGCACCATACCGTAATGGGAAGAGAGTCTGTAGTAAAGGAAACTACACTTGGAGTTTTCCAACACGGACATAAACACGATTACAACCATGGACACACCCTTCCTATCCATACTGAAAATGGAATGGAAAAAGTGCCTGTATCTGAGGTCGATCTTTGGGATGCTCACCCAGTTGAAGGTGTTGGACACCGTTGGGGTATGAGTATTGATCTTTCAACTTGTATTGGTTGTGGATCATGTATTACCGCTTGTCACTCAGAGAATAACGTTCCTGTAGTAGGTAAAGATGAAATTCGTAGAAGCCGTGATATGCACTGGATGCGTATCGACCGTTACTTCTCTTCCGCTGAGGAGAAAGTAAGGGAAGAAGGTGGAGATTTCAGCTACGGAGCAATGGAAATTCCAGAACAGAATCCTTCGGTAGTTCACATGCCAATGATGTGTCAGCACTGTAATCACGCACCTTGTGAGACAGTTTGTCCAGTAGCTGCAACTACACATAGTAACGAAGGGTTAAATCAGATGACTTATAACCGTTGTATTGGTACACGTTACTGTGCTAACAACTGTCCTTATAAAGTACGTCGTTTCAACTGGTTTAACTACAAAGCATACAAGAAATTTACAGAGGTTAACCCTGCACAAGACGAAATGGGCCGTATGGTATTAAACCCAGACGTAACTGTTCGTTCTAGAGGGGTTATGGAGAAGTGTAGCCTTTGTGTTCAGCGTATCCAAGCTGGTAAATTAGATGCTAAGAAAGCAGGAAGACCAGTTAAGGATGGAGAAGTTCAGTCGGCTTGTGCTGAGGCTTGTCCTACAGATGCAATTGTATTTGGAGATCTTAATGATAAGAACTCAAGAGTAAGAAAACTTGCTGATGGTAACCGTGCATACAACGTGCTAGAAGAAGTTGGTACTCGTCCAAATATCTACTATCAAGTTAAAGTTAGAAACGCTGAGCAGCATAGCGAAGCTTAAACAGGATTCAGATGCATAAAGAAGCAGCGATAAGAGAACCGTTAATTTTAGGTCACAAGACCTATCATGACATTACCGAGGATGTGGTAAAACCAATTGAGGATAAAGCTCCTCGTCCTTGGTACATATTATTATCCATTGCCGCTATTGTTGGTCTTTGGGGTATAGGATGTATCCTTTACCTTATCGGAACCGGTATCGGTGTATGGGGGCTTAACAAAACAGTAGGTTGGGCTTGGGATATCACCAACTTCGTATGGTGGGTAGGTATTGGACACGCAGGAACACTTATTTCTGCCGTACTTTTACTTTTCCGTCAGAAATGGAGAATGGCAATTAACCGTTCTGCAGAAGCGATGACCATCTTCGCGGTAATGATGGCAGCCCTTTTCCCTGGAATTCACATGGGACGTATTTGGATGGCATACTGGGTATTACCTCTACCAAACCAATTCGGATCACTGTGGGTGAACTTTAACTCTCCACTTCTATGGGACGTATTTGCGATTTCTACTTATTTCTCTGTATCCCTAGTATTCTGGTACATTGGATTAATTCCTGATTTCGCAACGATTAGAGATAAAGTAACCGATCCAATTAAAAAGAAGGTTTATGGAATGCTTTCTTTCGGATGGAGTGGTAACGCAAAACACTGGAATCGCTTCGAGGAAGTATCTTTGGTTTTAGCAGGTCTTGCAACTCCACTTGTATTCTCGGTTCACTCTATTGTATCTATGGACTTTGCTACCTCGGTTATCCCTGGTTGGCACACCACTATTTTCCCTCCTTACTTCGTATCAGGAGCGGTATTCTCTGGATTTGCAATGGTACTTACCCTATTGTTAATCATGAGAAAGGCTATGCACCTTGAGCCATACATTACAATTAAGCATGTTGAGTACATGAACATTGTAATTATTGTAACAGGATCTATCGTTGGGGTTGCATACTTAACAGAGCTATTTGTTTCTTGGTACTCCGGTGTTGAATACGAATCTTACGCATTCATTAACCGTTTCTCAGGACCTTATGCTTGGGCATACTGGTGTATGATGACTTGTAACGTTATCTCTCCTCAGTTGTTCTGGTTCAAGAAAATTAGAACCAACTTATTTGCAACTTTCATCCTTTCGATTGTAGTAAACATCGGGATGTGGTTCGAGAGATTTGTAATTATCGTTACCTCGTTACACAGAGATTACCTTCCATCTTCTTGGACAATGTTCTACCCTACATTTATTGATATAGGGGTATTCATTGGAACGCTTGGGTTATTCTTTACATTCTTCTTATTGTTTGCAAGATATTTCCCAGTGTTAGCACTTAACGAGCTAAAAACAATCTTAAAATCATCTGGAGAGGCGTATAAAAACGATGAATCTCACTAAGGTTTAAAGACATGGCAAAAAACGAAAAAGTAATATACGCGATGTACGACGATGATGGAGCATTAATGAACAGTGCGAAGTCATTAGTTGACAAGGGAGTTAGAGTTAGAGATGTATTCTCTCCATTCCCTATCCACGGAATCGATCCTATTATCGGTGTAAAACCAACCCGTTTAGGTGATATGGCCTTTATCTATGGTTTAATCGGAATGACACTTGCTATCGTTGCAATGCGTTATTTTATGATTGTAGATTGGCCAATGAACATTGGTGGTAAACCAAGTTTCTCACTAATAGAAAACCTACCGGCATTTGTGCCTATTACCTTTGAGTTCACCGTTTTATGTGCAGCTCACGGTATGGCCATTACATACTTATTAAGATGTAAAACAGTGCCATTTGCACCAGCTCGTAACCCAGATCCACGTACCACAGACGATAAGTTTGTAATGGAAATCAGAACGGAGGACAACCATCAGGTTTCTGCTTCTGAATTATCTGAGTGGGTCTCTGCTACCAATCCATTCGAATTGGAAGAAAAGGATTACGAAGTAGCTGAAGAAGATAAATACTAAGAAAGAAGAGCATCGAGATATGAAAATGAAATCATTTAAATATATAGTAGCGCTTCCTGCTCTTGCATTTGCAGCGACTTCTTGTTCTACAAATGAGCAGAGTCCAGGAGTTGAGTACATGCCAGATATGTACCGCTCTCCGGCTGTTGAGGCATACGTAGACTACGAAAACCTTGATGAGCTATCGGTTAGAAAACCAGTTGAGGGTACTATCCCTAATACAGGTTCATCTAGCGACGCTTGGATAAACTTCCCCTACCCATACCCTAACACTACAGAGGGTTATGAGAAGGCAGGTGCGGAATTAAAATCTCCTCTTAAGACTACCGAAGCTTCCTTAGCGAAAGGAAAAGATATCTACACCAAATTTTGTCAGCACTGTCACGGAGAAAAAGGTGGCGGAGACGGTGGTGTAGTTACCAATGGTGGATATCCACCTCCTCCAGCGTACAACGGGCCGCTTAAAAATCTTGAGGAAGGTAAAATGTTCCACACCATTACCTACGGTAAAGGGCAGATGGGATCTCACGCTTCTCAGCTTAATAAGAAAGAGCGTTGGTTAGTAATTCAGTATGTAAAGGCATTGCAAAATAACGGTACTAATCCCGACTTAGTGAAGGAAGAGGCTGCTGCAACTGCTGAGAATATTTAATAAGATAAAGTATCCGAAATGGAATTTGTATTTTCTAAAAAGGCGAAACGATCTACGTTTGTGTTAATGGCAATCGGAATTATATCTATTCTGGTTGGATTTTTCACAGACCACTCGGATCATCACAACCACTTCTGGTCTAACATCTTGGTAAATAGCTTTTTCTTTTTAGCTATTGGATTAGGAGCTTTATTCTTTTATGCACTCCAATACGCTACCGAAACAGGTTGGACTGTATTGGTTAAGCGTATATTCGAAGGAATTTATTCAAGTATCCCCGTATTCGGCGGAATCTTAATTTTTGTTCTTCTAGTTGGAACTTTCGGCGGGCACCACATCTATCACTGGATGGATTCACATGTGTTCGATCCAACTTCTGAACATTACGATGCTATCATCGCTGGTAAAGCAGCATACCTAAACAAACCTTTCTTCTGGATTAGAACCCTTGTTTACATCGGTACATTTGTATTCTTTGCAAGATTATTCCGCAAGAAATCTCTGGAGGAGGATCAGGTAGGGGGTACTGAAATCCACAAATTCTTATACAAAAGAGGTGCTTTATTCTTAGTATTCTTTGCTGTATTCTCATCAACTCTATCTTGGGACTGGTTAATGTCCATTGATACGCACTGGTTCTCTACCATGTATGGTTGGTACACTTTCTCTGGAATGTGGGTTTCCACAATGATTACTGCTATCCTTTTAATCAGATGGTTAAAGGGTAAAGGATACCTTCCATATGTAAACGAAAACCATATTCACGATTTAGGTAAGTGGATGTTTGCACTTAGCTTCTTATGGACATATCTATGGTTTAGCCAGTTTATGTTGATTTGGTACTCTGATATTCCTGAAGAGGTAACCTACTTTGTGGAGCGTATCGAGCACTTTAAAGTTCCTTATTTCCTAATGGTAGGAGTTAACTTCATTCTTCCAATGGTGATGTTAATGTCTAGAAACGCCAAGAGAACAAATAGCATCCTTCTTTTAGTAGGATCTATCATTTTCCTTGGGCACTGGTTCGATGTTTACCTACTTGTAATTCCAGGTGCAACGCACCACTGGCATTATGGTCTTTTTGAGGCGGGAACATTCTTAGGATTTTTGGGATTATTTATTTATCTGACATTAAATGCGTTTACCAAAGCTTCATTCTTACCTAAGAACCATCCATTCTTAGATGAGTCTAAGCACATGCACATTTAATTAGGGAGTTAATAGAATTAGAAAAACAATAGACAAATGAGCAATTTGATGCTTTTTATCGTGTTAGTTTTAGTGGTAGTTGCAATTGCCCAGCTAACTCGAATTTACGAACTAGGAAGAAAGCTCAAGCAACAACGCGAAGAAGTAATTAGCGATGCTAATAATAAGCTGAACGCAAATTTGTGGATGGTTTTTATGGTAGCTTTTTACGGTATGTTTATTTGGTTAACCATTGCATACTGGGATAAAATGCTTCCTCCATCAGCTTCGGAGCACGGAGTTACCATCGATAACCTAATGACACTTAACCTTGTGTTGGTTTCAGCGGTTTTCTTTGTAGTGAATACACTTCTTTTTTGGTTCTGCTACAAGTATTACTCTAAGCCAGGTAGAAAAGCAGTTTTCTTCCCACACGACAATAGGTTAGAGTTATTTTGGACCGTAGTTCCAACTGTAGTGCTAGCTATTATTATCATTACCGGGTTAGTAGCTTGGGATGATATTACCGACGAAGCTAGCGAAGACGCCATCAATATTGAGTTATACTCTAAGCAATTCGACTGGACTGCTAGATACGGAGGAGCAGATAACCAATTGGGAAGCACTTCTTTCAACTTTATTTCTGGTACGAATCCACTAGGAATTATAACCAATGAGTCTATCGATACTAAGCTTGCTGAAATTGATGAGCAAATTAAAGCGAATGAAACTCGTTTGGAAGAGGAAGTAATGTCTGATGCGGTTGAAGAAAGCGTTAGAGTTGCTACGCGTAGACTTTATGCACAACGCGCTAGAATCAATGGTTTAAAAATAAGTGACGAGCAGATGAAACAAGGTTACGATGACAGAATCGTAAAAGCTGAGTTTCATTTACCAGTGGGTAAAGAAGTTCGTTTTACTTTCCGTTCACAGGATGTTATCCACTCGGCTTATATGCCACATTTCCGTGCTCAAATGAACACGGTTCCAGGAATGACAACTACCTTTAAGTTTACTCCTACCATTACTACCGACAGCATGAGAACCATGCTAGGAGATGAGAATTTTAACTACACGCTTCTTTGTAACAAGATTTGTGGTTCTGCCCATTACAACATGAAAATGGACATTATCGTAGAATCTGAAGAAGATTATAAGCGTTGGTTAGAAGGTCAAAAAACATTTGCCGAAGCCTACGGTTTAAATGATCAAGAAGAAGGTTTAGCAGAAAATTTAAAAAAGTAATCAATGGCTGGTACAGTACATACAGCAGGTCACGCACATCACCACGAAGAAACGTTTCTAACGAAGTGGGTATTTAGCCAGGATCATAAAATGATCGGGCGCCAGTTCTTAGTAACTGCAATTGTTATGGCTATTGTAGCCATGATGATGTCTGTGTTCTTTAGACTTCAATTAGGATGGCCAGGAGAATCTTTTGGTATCCTTAATACTTTCCTAGGAGACAAATGGGCTCCAGATGGAATATTAGATCGTAATATGTATTTGGCATTGGTTACAATGCACGGTACTATTATGGTATTCTTTGTATTAACTGGAGGATTATCAGGAACCTTCTCTAACCTACTTATTCCGTTACAAATTGGAGCAAGAGATATGGCTAGTGGATTCCTTAACATGCTTTCCTACTGGTTCTTCTTCATTTCTTCTGTAGTAATGATCATTTCATTATTCGTAGAAAGTGGACCAGCAGCAGCAGGTTGGACAATCTATCCTCCTCTATCAGCTCTTCCACAGGCAGTTCCTGGTTCTGGTCTTGGTATGACCCTTTGGTTAGTTTCGATGGCAATTTTCATTGCTTCGTCTCTTCTAGGTGGTCTTAACTATATCGTTACCATCCTAAACCTTAGAACTAAGGGAATGAAGATGACAAGATTGCCACTTACTATTTGGGCATTCTTCATCACTGCTGTACTTGGGGTATTATCTTTCCCAGTATTATTCTCAGCAGCGTTACTTCTAATCATGGACCGTTCTTTTGGTACGGCATTCTACTTATCAGATATTTATATTGCTGGTGAAGCTTTAGATGCTACTGGTGGATCGCCTATCCTATTCCAGCACTTATTCTGGTTCTTAGGTCACCCAGAGGTATACATCGTAATGCTTCCTGCATTGGGTATTACTTCAGAAATTATTGCAACAAACTCTAGGAAGCCAATTTTTGGATACCGTGCAATGATTGGTTCTATCTTGGCAATTGGATTCCTTTCGTTTATCGTATGGGGTCACCACATGTTTGTTACCGGGATGAATCCATTCCTAGGGTCTGTATTCGTATTTACAACACTTCTTATTGCTATTCCATCCGCGGTTAAGGCATTTAACTACATTACCACGTTATGGAAGGGTAACATCGTGTATACCCCAGCAATGTTGTTCTCTATTGGGTTGGTATCGTCTTTCGTAACTGGTGGTGTTACGGGTATTATCCTGGCGGATTCCACATTAGATATCACCGTTCACGATACTTACTTTGTTGTAGCTCACTTCCACATTGTAATGGGTCTATCTGCCATCTTTGGAATGTTCGCAGGTGTTTACCACTGGTTCCCGAAAATGTATGGAAGAATGCTTAACACTAAGCTTGGTTACGCGCATTTCTGGATTACTATTGTAAGTGCTTACGGGGTATTCTTCCCTATGCACTACCTAGGTTTGGCCGGTGCTCCAAGACGTTACTACGAGTACTCTGAGTTTGCTATGTTTGATCAAGTTGTTGATTTGAACGTGCTAATTAGTGTTTTCGCAATAATTGGTGCAGCTGCTCAAGGGATTTTCTTATTTAACTTCTTCTATAGCATTTTCAAAGGACAGAAGTCAGTTCAAAACCCATGGAAGTCTAATACACTTGAGTGGACTACACCAGTGGAGCACATTCACGGAAACTGGGAAGGTGAACTTCCAACTGTACACCGTTGGGCTTACGACTATAGCCGTTACGAAGAACAAGATTATATGCCTCAGACCGTTCCATTAAAAGAAGGTGAAGAGGATCATTAGAAATATTGTTTCAATGAATAGTAAAAAATCCGCTGCTGCTTTGCTTCAGCGGATTTTTTTGTTGGGGTTTGTCCTTATCGGAACGGCTTCTATTAGCTATGGCCAGGTGGGAAAATTGTTGAAGTCTGAAATCAATGAGAATGAACCCAAATTTTTGTTGCGCCTAGATGGGAAGAATTCCTTCATTGCTAACACTCAGGTAAAGATTCAAGGAATACAGGTTGGTGCTAATTTTGGGAAAAGGTTGCAACTGGGGGTTGGATATCACACCAACAGACTTGGTAAAAGTGCTCCGCTCGCGGCGAATTCTATAAACGAAGAAGTCTACTTAGATTATGGTTCTGTTTTCCTAGAGTACTTATTCTTTAATAAAGGCCGTTTTACAGCCTCCTATCCTTTGCAGATGGGAATTGGTGATATCAGTAGTAAAATAACAGGAGAAAGCACCGGAGAACATAATTTCCTAATGATTTATGAGGCGGTAATGGTTGTAAACTATCACCCAACAAAAATATTTTCAATAGGTACGGGCTTGGGTTATCGAGTTTTGCTTTTTGGAAATAGAAGTTTTGGCTTAAATTTTAATTCGCCCATATATAGCCTTAAATTCAACCTCAATTTCGAGGAGATATTATCCAAATTAAACCAGACGGATCTTGGAGGATTTTGATTTTAGAGATGACGATGCCTTAGCAGGCGAAAGAGATGTCGATAGAGTACTTCGACCCCAATCATTTGAGGATTTCAGTGGTCAGAGGCAAGTTTTGGATAATCTTAAGGTGTTTGTTGAGGCCGCAAAACATCGAGGAGAATCACTAGACCATGTTTTATTACACGGTCCCCCCGGTTTAGGTAAAACTACGTTGGCAAACATCATTGCAAATGAGATGGGAGCTGATTTAAAAATAACCTCCGGTCCGGTTTTAGATAAGCCAGGAGATTTGGCTGGATTATTGACCAATTTGCAAGAAAATGATATTCTTTTCATAGATGAAATTCACCGTCTGAATCCGGTTGTGGAGGAATATTTATATTCAGCGATGGAGGATTTCAAAATCGATTTGATGATCGATGCGGGTCCTTCCGCAAGAAGTGTTCAGATTACGCTTAATCCCTTTACTCTTGTTGGAGCCACAACAAGATCAGGATTATTAACTGCGCCGTTAAGAGCCAGGTTTGGAATTAACTCTCGATTACAGTACTACCAGCCAGAAATACTTTCGGGCATTGTAACAAGATCTGCAGACATTTTAAATATTCCTATCAGTCCAGAAGCATCTCAAGAAATAGCAGGAAGGTCTCGTGGAACTCCCAGGATAGCCAATGCATTACTTCGTCGGGTTAGAGATTTTGCGCAGGTAAAAGGCAGCGGGCGTATCGATTTGGCGATTACGACCCACGCATTAAACGCATTAAATGTGGATCACTATGGCTTGGATGAAATGGATTGTAAAATCCTTGAGGCCATAATAGATAAATTTAAGGGTGGGCCTGTTGGTTTAACTACCATCGCTACAGCGGTGGGGGAACAAGCGGGAACAATTGAAGAAGTGTACGAACCCTTTTTAATCCAAGAAGGCTTCTTAATCCGTACCCCTCGTGGTAGAAAAGTAACGGAAAAGTGCTTTAAACATTTCGGGAAACTTCCTGGTGGGCCAGATGAATTTAAGCTATTCTAATGGACCTATTAAAATCCACTCGAACCCAAACCGTAAAGCAAATAGCCGCCGATTTAGGTTTTGATTTTTGTGGTATTTCCAAAGCAGAACAATTGCAGGAAGAGGCTAAGGGTCTTGAGCTTTGGCTTAAAAAGGGGTTTCATGGCGATATGTCGTACATGGAAAGGAACTTCGATAAGCGCATAGATCCGCGGATTCTTGTTCCAGGTGCCAAATCTGTGATTAGCTTGCTGCTTAATTATTACCCATCAGAAAAGCAGCGAGAAGACAGTAAATACAAGATTTCTAAATATGCCTATGGTAGGGATTACCACAAGGTGATTAAAAAGAAACTCAAACATTTTCTCCATGCCATTACCGAACAAATAGGGGAGGTCGGCGGACGAATTTTTGTCGATTCTGCTCCGGTAATGGATAAGGCATGGGCAAAGAAATCTGGATTGGGATGGATAGGAAAGAACACCAACTTAATCAATAAGGGAAGTGGGTCTTTTTTCTTTATCGCCGAATTAATTTTAGATCTGGATTTGGAACCAGATGGCCCCATTAAAGATTATTGTGGTACCTGTACCAAATGTATTGATGCTTGTCCAACTGATGCTTTAATTCAACCTTATCAGATTGATGGTTCTAAATGTATTTCCTATCTCACAATAGAGCTAAAAGAGAATATCCCCAATAATTTTAAAGGGAAAATGGACGATTGGGCTTTTGGTTGCGATGTTTGTCAGGATGTGTGCCCATGGAATCGATTTTCAACCCCCCATAAAACAGAGGATTTACGGGCAAATAAGGAAAGAATCCAAATATCCGATAGGGGGTGGGAAGAAATGACGGAAGAACTCTTTGAAGAGCTTTTCAAAGGGTCTGCAATAAAAAGAACCCAATATCGCGGTATAAAACGCAATATTGGGTTTCTTAAGAATAGTTAGTCCGCTATTATTTAGCCTTTGCTTTGGCTACTTGTAGTACTTCTTTAGAGTTGATATCGTACACAAATGCCACAACACTTAGCTTAGATTTTCTCCAGGTGCTATCGATTTGCGTTTCAATTCCAATTGGAAAAATACTATCCGTGGGCACCTTAGAAATTCCCGTAAGCAGGGTTCCGTATGGTCCGTTAAATGATTTTCTAAGGACGTGATTGTGCACGTAGTCTGGCACATCACCGTCTGGAAGGTTTGGGTCTCCTCCTGTGTTTTTGTAGTTCTTTTGCCAATCTACAATGCTGTCTTCTAGTAACACGATGTTAATCGCCAGATTGGAATCTAGTTTTGTAAGAGGCTGAATAAAAGCCTGACCACAGATTTTGTCGTCGTTAATTTTAGCGGCAACGTTAAGTTCTAAATCGGCCAAACGACCAATAAACTGGGTGGCTTTAGACTCCCAATCTGGATATGCGACCACTTTATTACCTCCATTGTCCAACCTGTTTACCATTCCGTTCGGATTTCCAACGGCAGAGATTCCAAAATCTAAGTCCCACTTTTCGCTGGCCTCGCAAGTGAAATCGGTAGAATATTTTCCACTGGATCTATATTCAGCGAAGAATCCAGCATGTACACCCATAACCACAACGTCGTTTGGATATTTTTGCTCTATGCGTTTGGCCTCCAGCGCAGCGGCGGGGCAGTTTCCACATTTGTGGCCCGTGTAATCCTCTATCAAAACGCGTCGGGTTGTAAAGGGTACTAAATCGGGAAATTCTACTTCGCAAGCTGTTAACTGAACTTGCTCGGGGATGGGGTTGTCTATTTTATCGCAAGCAAATAATGCTGCACAACACAGTAATCCAAATAATTTCTTCATCACTTATCTCCTAAAAAGTTCCACTTACAGTTAACGAAAAACCGCTTGATGCAGGTACATTTCTACAAACACCACCTACACAGAATATTCCAGCACGCTGCTTACCTAGGTTGGCAGTAATTCTGAAAGCATCCTTGATATATCCTATTGAACCAACGAAATAATGTACGCGTCGGGCCTCTTCTGGATTTCCGTAGTTGTATTGATCAAATACGGAGAAAAACCAGTGTGGCGAAATGGTATATTCTAAAATCGCCGAAGCCCAGTCTCCTTGATCTTGCTCGGTTGCCATGTGCTGCATCTCCAGTCGAAGTGCTTTTTTTCTAGCAAGCTTATAGGTTACATCCGCTATATGTATTGAGGCTCTGACATCTTTCGACCCTTCAAGCCCTTGTACAACCGACATGTTGTAAAACAGATTCACGTAGTTATATACAAAGGACCATTCCTTATTTAATTTCTTACGCAACTCAATGTTTAAGTCCTGAAAATATTCTCGCTTACCTGGTTTAAACACCGTGCGTTCATACCCTTGTAGTTTTTCGTCCAAAGAATCGGGAATACCAACTTTTTCTAGTTCCTTAACTCGACTGTAGTTTACGCTTAAATAAGTCCCGTATTTCCCACCCAGCAGGGTACCTCTTTGGAAGGTATAAAGCAGTTCTATTTGATCACCAAACTCACCATTGGGTTGAACCGCATATGGATAAAAGCTTGCCGCTAAGTTGTAGGTATGCTGGCGGTTAAGGGCAGGTATATAATTAATGAATAGATTATTGCTTTGTGCATTTCTATCCGATCTAAATGACATATTATCTACGGCTTTAATACCGTATGTAAGTCCAAATCCCTTTGTAGAATATGACGCGCTGGCTAAAAGTGCCTTACCATTGTGATAGATGTATCTATTATCAAAGGATGGGTCATTTGCTTTGTAGGCATATTCTGCCTGAACATTAATCCCCTTGGTGTTTGCGTATTGCACTCTTCCGCTGAATGCAGCCACATTTTCCGGAAGATTTAAATCGGGGCGGTTATCTTCCTGATATTTACTAACTACAGATCCACCCACAATAACCGAATGCTCGTAAGATCCATCAGGTTTTAATAGGTCGGATAAGCTCACTTCTGTATCCAAGCCCCTTACAATTCCAGGGCCATTGTCGAAGAAAATTCTTTGTTTACCCCAAAGGGCTTTAATGTTGATAGCCTTGTGAGGCTTGTAGGTTAAACGAATCCCATCAAAGGCATTATCGTATCCTAATCCTGGGGAATTGTATGCTCTCAGAACTAATCCACTTCCGAATTGCTCGTAAAAATTCCCAACGGTTACCGAGTAATTATCATCTCGGTAGGATACAAAGCGATATGGAATTCCTTGTCCAGTGTACCCAGTTGGAAATCCGAGTAGGGGATTTTGATAGGCCTCGTATCTAATTCCCGCACTAATTTTATCGTTGCTGTACAATAGGTTTAAGAAAGCGTTGCTCAGCATTTTTTCATCGGGCTGAATGGCATCAATTAATGTGTCTTCCACATAGTATTGGCCGTTAAACTCGAAGTTTCCGCTGAACTTTCCTCCCACCTGAGCACTAAGATTGAAGGATATAAAAAGGAGAATAAAAGGGGCTGCGTATTTACAGATCTTCACCGTTAGCTACTTTTGTGATTACGTCGTACAATTCTTCCTCGTCACCAGCAGCGTATCCATTGTGCTGCCATACGATTTTCTTATTTCCGTCTAGAACAAAGGTATGAGGAGGGTTGGTAACATTCATAGCACGAGCAAGATCCCCATTGGAGTCCAATAGAATTTCGTATTCCCAGGCTCTACTGTTTGCATAAGGACCAACTTTTGCTACGTTTCTAGAATCGTCGATAGAAACCGCGTAAATAACAACACCTGTTTCATCTTGCCAATCTGGATAAAGATCGTGGATGGTATTTAATTCCTTTTTACAAGGTCCACACCAAGTTGCCCAAAAATTGATGATAATGGGTTTACCATCATTATCGATATCAGCGCTGTTAAAGGATTTTCCCGCTAGTGTTTTAACGGTAACCGATGGTAAGTCGGTAGATTGAGCCATAAGGGCTACAGAGAAACAAATTGAAAGTAAAGTTACTAGGTATTTCATGGTTTTATAATTTAAAAAAGCCCTCCGGAGAGGGCTTTTGAAAAGTGAAAATAACAAGAATTTCTGGTTTACAGCTTCACAACCTTAACTTGCTTAGCGCTTCCGTTCACGTTTACCGCTACGGTATAAACACCAGCATTAACGTTAGATAGGTCTAAAGAAACTTCTTGAGATCCAGCATTAACCTCTACTAATTCAGAAGCAACAACCTTGCCAGTTACATCCATAACTACCACGTTAGCAGAAGCATTTCTGATAGCATCGATGTTTAGGTTAAGAACGTTGTTGAATGGGTTAGGAGAAGCAGTTAATTCTGCAACTACGCTTTCTTTTTCTTCGATAGAAGTAGATTTAGAAGTGTTTCCACCACCAATAATCTTTTTGCTTCCCATGTGCTGAACGAATGCAACAACGTATAGATCTTCGAACTCCTCAACAGTGTGCTCAATTTCGTGATCAATTCTGTCACCTGCATTGTTAGGTAAACGGTAGTTACCTTGGAAAGTGTAAGAACCGGAAATGTTAGTAGCAACACCAGCTTTTAAATCAGGAAGTGGTTGACCGAGAACACCTGTCAACATCTTCTTCATTACCTGGTGGAATTCAGTTTCACCGTTGCTTTTAACGTTGTTATCTGTTTTTCCTTCTATAATTTGAATGTTAACGTTTAACGCCCCCGCAGGAATGTCAAAGTCAGGAGTTACATCTACAGAATATGTAACAGTTTTAGTAGCTGGATCAACATTATAAGTTCCAGAAACCACAACTACACTAGGAATGTCCTTGTGATCGTTGTAAACCGTATTGTTGAATGCTCCACCATTAGGGTTTTGGTTCCATCCACCATCAATCGCTGTGTTAGGAATAGAGTTAACTCCGTAGAATCCTCTTCTTGAAACCGCTTCATCAGTACAGTATGGATCACCTGTTCCTGGGAAATCCTGTTGGTACTTAATCATAACGTACTCTTTAGGATCTTTTGGATCCATAACACTATGGATTTGGGTGTTACCAGGAAGACATGGTCCACAAGTTGAGCTAGTAAATACCTCAATTACCGGAGTTCTTGGGCTAGACTCGCCATCTTTGTAGAAAATAGCATCTGCCATTTGTGTATCTGCCGAGTACGATACTCCGTTAACAGATTTAATGTTAGCAGTTACTCTAAAGAAGCTTGCTCCTGAAGGTTGTACAATGTTTGGAATAATAATGTCATCAGATTCCGCTGGTGCAATGTTTAATCCTGTAAAAGAGTAAGACTCAGTAGTACCACCGTTAACGTCGTAATCAACTTCAATGTCGGTAATCACATCACCACCAGTGTTTTGTACATTAATTCTCATTCCATATCTACCAAAGGCAGGAGAGTAAGTAATAACTTTAATACCACCTAGCGTTCTAACAATGTCAGAGTAGTTAGTGTTAAGGTTAATTGCTACTGGATTGAAAACAGTAACGTCATCAACTATCCAATATCTATCTCCCGTAGAAGTAAATTCGAATTTCAAGTAAACCTTTGGTTGGTTTGCCGCAACTGCAGTAAGATCAACGTAAGTTAAAATAGGGTCGGTTATTTCACCAGTGTTAGAATAAACCGTAGTCCAAGTGGTGCTATCGTTAGAAGCTAACACCTTACAAGTAGAGTTACTTTGGATGTGGCTAAATAGCTGTTCAAAAGTCATCATTACTTTATCGTAAGAAGAACAGTCGAAACCTGGAGAAGTGATAGTGGTATGCCCTTGATGGGTGGTTCCTGCTCCGGTATTATATCCGTTAGCATATAAACTTCCATCTGCTCCTGAGGTGAACAGAGAAGTGTTGTTTAATGTAACAATCTGGAATTGCTCTGGGCTGTTCCCCAGATTTTCGATGGTCCAGTCTGGAGCACCGTTGGCAAAAGTCTCAGTATAAATCACCGTTTGAGCGAATAATCCGCCGGTGAAAACTGAGGCTAGTAACAAGAGTAATAGTCTTTTCATAGGATCTTTAATTTTTTGCGACACTAAATTGCGGCAACTAAAGGGTTTTGCCAAATCATCTAATTGGAAAGATTAGTACAATTCTTGGTGTTTTATAGAGAAGGTTTAGGCCGCTGACTGACGGTTAGCTCCCGTTCGTCGAAAATTTAACCCTAGGTAAAGAAATCTTTAATTCCTTTGTCAACAATGAATTGCGGGAATTTCAATTATAATCTCCAAATTAAATTTGGAATAATTTTTCTACCTCAAAATTGTAAACACCACCGTTTTGGTAGATTATTCTGAACACTCAAAACCATCCGCAAAAGCCCATTATTTCTATAATTTTGAATCTCAAATAAAACAAACAGGAGTATGAAACACTTTACCCTTTTACTAGTATCCTTAGCAATTACCCTTACCTCATTTTCTCAAATACGTTTAGAAAAAACAGAAGTAACCGTTAAAATGGGTTACACTGAATACGAAAGAGGTGTTTACGTTAAAGTATATAACGATGCAAATAACACCGCTGAAGTTGACATGAGAAGAGAGTTGGTTAAAGAGGTATTTGGAAGTATTAATTATTTCTGTTGGGGGGTTAATTGTTACCCAGCCAACGCTAACCAAAGTAACCCAGAGGCTAGTGTTATTATTGATCCACAGGGAGTTGATGAAACCTTTACTGCTTATTACAACCCCGAAGAAAGACCAGGTGTTACCGAAATCGACTATATATTTACTAATGCAAATGACACGTCGGATAACCAGAGGTTAACTATCATTTTTGATGCAACCGAAGCTACAGTAGGAATTAAAGAACTTGCTAAAAACCAGGTGAAAGTAGCCTATAGCGCAGCAAATGAGCAGCTTACACTTGCGCTTTCTAACTTAGAAGGTGCAGGAAGCATTGAAATTAGAGATATAACTGGTAAGGTTGTATTTATGGATGATGTACGTTTAGACGATGGAGTTCTAATTGTACCAACACAAAGATTTACAAAAGGAATTCACTTAGTGAACCTATTAAATGAGAATGGTGAAGTGCTAAACATTAGCAAGGTTTCTATTTTCTAATAAAGCCATTACTGAAATAAAAAAGGGGATGATCAGCGATCATCCCCTTTTTTATTTACCCTAGGGCAAAGCAGTTGTTAATTATCCCACCGTATTGATGGTGAAATTTTTCGTGGCACCATTGCCGCAATTGTTGAATCTCATTTTTTTGCTTCAATCGGCTTATTCCTTTTTTAAGCTCTTTTTCAAATAGCTTTGGATCGAAGCTTACCTGTTGGAGCACTTTTTTAATTAAATCTAACATGTCTTATTAATCTGGTTTCAATTAGCTAACGGCGAATATTGAATCCTATTTTGCTAAGCAGCCATCGGTTGTATTGTCCGTTATTTCTAAACCAAGAGGGGCCATCCCTAAAGTTTCGTATGGGGAGCAACGAATTACCTGCGCTGAGCTCAACAAATAGTTTTCGATTGAAAAAGTATTTAATTCCCATAAACCCAGCCAATTCAATTCGGTTAAATTCTGGATTGCCATCTATTGTACCATTTTGGTCGTACTCTCTGGCATAAATTAAACCGCCAATACTGCTTCCAATAAAGATGGATAAAGGTTTAGCTAGGTATTCTATACGAAACGGACTTTCAATATACATGGTGTTTATGCCGTATTTAGTATAATCTCCCTGCTGAGTATTTGGTCTTTTTAGACTCCCCTTCTGGGCAAATTGTAGGGCAAAATTGAAATTCCACTTGCGGTCCAATAATTTATTAACACCATAACTAATTGCTAAACCAGGTTTGTCGTATCCGCCAATGGCATCTCCATCTACTTGAGCAGCGACTAGGCCAAAGCTAAATTCTGGTGTAAACCTATATTTCTGTCCAAATATTACCCCAGTTAAGAGAAGTAAAGTAGCTGTTGTTAGGATTCTAATCATAAATTTCTATCAATTAGTGTTTTAAGTTCCTCAAAAGCTTCACCCGCTTTTTTGGCTATGCTGTATATGGGGTTTGCAACCGATAATTCGGCCATGGGGTTGGGGTCTAAAATAAAAATGGGTTTGGAAGGATGTAAATAGTTAACAAGGCCAGCGGCTGGATATACTTGTAGGCTTGTCCCAATAATCACTAATGCGTCGGCCGAAATAACGATTTCTGCAGCTTGTTCCATTGCGGGAACGGGTTCTCCAAACCAAACTACATATGGTCTTAATTTTCCTCCGTCCGCTGCCCTGTCATCAAGTGTTATGTATTTTTCGGGGTTGGGTAATTTCAATGGCTTAAAGGGGTTTTTATCCGAGCAAACCTTGTTTATTTCACCGTGTAGGTGAAGGATGTGGTTACTGCTGGCACGCTCATGAAGGTCGTCTATATTTTGGGTGATAATTTCTACTTGAAAATCAGTTTCCAACGTTTTTAAACCCTGGTGGGCGGCATTGGGCTGCACTGTTTTCATTTGCTTCCAACGCGCCTCATAAAAACGTAATACAAGATTCGGATTTCGCTGCCATGCTTCTGGGGTAGCCACATCGTAAACAGAGTGATTTTCCCAAAGGCCATCGCCATCTCTAAAGGTCTTTAATCCGCTTTCGGCGCTAATTCCAGCTCCAGTTAATACGGCGAGTTTCTTTTTGCTCATGGGGTAGTCCACTTTAATGGTTCTATTACCTTTGCGCCAAATATAAGTTTATGGCTAAATCAAAGCGTCAGGAAGCACTGGATTACCACGAAAAGGGAAAGCCCGGTAAAATAGAAGTGGTTCCAACCAAACCCTATCAAACACAACGTGATTTATCATTAGCCTATTCTCCTGGGGTGGCAGAGCCCTGTAAAGTAATTGCAGAAGACACCGATAAAGTCTATAACTACACTGGAAAAGGGAATTTAGTTGCAGTAATTTCTAATGGTACTGCAGTCCTCGGATTGGGGAATATTGGGCCTGAGGCATCTAAGCCAGTAATGGAAGGAAAGGGACTTTTGTTTAAGGTCTTTTCTGATATAGACGTTTTTGATATAGAGGTTGATGCTACAGATATAGACGGTTTTGTTAATGCTGTTAAGGCTATCGCTCCAACTTTTGGGGGAATAAATTTAGAGGACATTAAGGCTCCAGAAGCTTTTGAAATAGAACGTCGTTTAAAAGCGGAATTGGATATTCCAATTATGCACGACGACCAACACGGTACAGCCATTATCTCGGCAGCAGCATTATTAAATGCACTTGAACTAGCAGAGAAAAAAATAGAGGAAGTTAGAGTGGTGGTTTCCGGTGCAGGAGCTGCAGCTATTTCCTGTGGAAAATTGTACCAAGCCCTGGGAGTAAAGCAAGAGCACATAGTTATGTTCGACTCCAAAGGCGCAATAACCACCGATAGAGATGATCTCGACGAAAGAAAAAGACAATTTGCTAATCCAAATAGCTATGAGGATTTAGCTGATGCCATGAAAGGTGCAGATGTGTTTTTGGGATTGAGTATTGGGAATATCGTTACTCCTGAAATGCTAAAAAGCATGGCCAAGAACCCAATTGTTTTTGCCTGTGCTAATCCCGATCCCGAAATTCCATACCAAACAGCCATAGAAACACGGCCAGATGTGATTATGGCAACGGGTCGAAGCGATCATCCCAACCAGGTTAATAACGTACTTGGGTTTCCATACATATTCAGAGGTGCGCTAGATGTAAGGGCTACCGATATTAATGAGGAAATGAAATTGGCTGCCGTACACGCTCTGGCAAAGCTGGCAAAAAAGACGGTTCCCGATGAGGTGGCACAAGCCTATGGATTAAAAACCCTAACCTTCGGTAGAGAAAGCATAATTCCTAAACCTCTAGATCCTAGATTAATAACTGAGGTATCTATGGCTGTAGCAAAGGCGGCAATGGATTCGGGAGTTGCTAAACACCCCATTACCGACTGGAAAGCCTACGAGAAAAAATTGATGTCGCGCTTAGGTTTAGAAAAGCGCTTTACCAGAAATATTTTTGAGAATGCTAAGCAAATTAAAAAGAAGCGCTTAGTTTTTGCAGAGGCCGATAACTACTACATTCTAAAGGCAGCCCAACAATGTGTTGAGGAAAATTTAGCCATACCTATTTTATTGGGTAAGGAAGATGAGATTAGATCTTTAGAACAGGAGCATCATCTGGATTTATCCGGATGTGAAATAATGGATCCACGTGATGATTCGGCTGCGGAGTTGAGAAAGGATTTTGGTAAGAAATACTTTGCCAAGCGTCAGCGCAAAGGGGTAACCCTTTGGGAAGCCGAAAAAATGATGCGCGAGCGAAATTATTTTGGATCTATGCTGGTAGAGACGGGTAAGGCGGATGCCTTTTTAAGTGGAATTACCCGCTCTTATGGAGAGGTATTGCGTCCTGCACTGAGATGTGTGGGAACCGAGCCGGGAATTAAAAAAGTGGCGGGAATGTATGTAATGCTTACCAAAGACAGACCCTACTTTTTCGCGGATACTACGGTAAACTTAAATCCAACTGTTGAGGAGATTGTAGAGATTACGCTGTTAACGGCTAAAACGGTTAAGAAATTCGGTATAGAGCCTCGCATTGCATTGCTTTCGTATTCCAATTTCGGTTCGGCACCTGGTCCCGACGCCGAAAAAATGCGTGCAGCGAATAAAATACTTCAAGAAGAGCACCCAGATTTAATTGTGGATGGGGAAATCCAGGCGAATTTTGCCATCAACAATGATTTGATGAATGAGAAATTCCCCTTCTCAAAACTTTTAGACCAAAGAACGAATACCTTGATTTTCCCCAATTTATCTGCAGGAAATATTGCCTATAAATTAATGGATGAAATGGGAGGTGCAGAAACACTTGGCCCTGTGCTAATGGGAATGAATAAACCTTTCCATGTATTAACCCTGGGTTGTTCGGTAAAGGAAATAATTAACATGGCAGCCATCGCTGTTTTAGACTGCGAAACCCGGAAATAGGATGATACATTTTTTACAAGGTACCATAGAAGAGAAATCTCCAACCCATTTATTACTCGATGTAAATGGTGTGGGGTATTGGATTCATATTTCCCTGAATACTTTTCAGGATATTCCAGAAAGCGGGAAATACAGAATTTATACCCACCTTCAAATAAAGGAGGATGCACACAGCCTATTTGGGTTCTCTACTTTGGAAGAGCTGGATATGTTCCGCTTGTTAATTGGAATCTCTGGGGTGGGAGCTTCTACAGCTCGACTAATTTTGTCATCTTTGTCGGCCCAAGAAATTAAAGTAGCCATAGCATCCGAGGATGTTAATACCTTCAAGAAAATCAAGGGAATAGGAGCCAAGTCTGCACAGCGAATAATTTTAGAATTAAAGGATAAAATTAAAGACGTAGAAATGGGTGGAATTTCATCCGTTTCGGGCAATACTTTGATAAATGAAGCGTTATCGGGCTTGTTAGTTTTGGGATTTGATAAAACCAAAGCGCAAAAGGTGTTGGATAAAGTGGCGGAAAGCAAACCCGAAAGTGTGGAAAGTGCAATAAAAGCCGCCCTTAAAATGTTGTATTAGTAGGTGTTGAGTTCGCTGAGATTTATTCGGTCTTGTTGTCTTTTGGCTTTTTTGTTCTGCATAGGGATAAACTCCCTTTTTGCATTTCAGCAACAGCAGGCCGATTCCCCTCGCGTAAACCTTCCCTTTCCTCTTCGCGACGATTTTCAAGCTGGAGGTGAATATTCCTCTCCTTTTAATCTAAATAACCCATCCAATTTTGGAACACAGGTAAAATACGACCCTAAAACGGGGCGCTACACCGTGTACAAAATGATAGGTGGAAAGTATGTTCGTTATCCTCGCACCTTTACTGTAGAAGAATATTTAAGCTACGATCTAGAGCAATCCATAAAACAGTACTGGCAATCTAAACAACAGGCCGATGCCCTTGGGTCTGAAGGGGGCGCAAGAGCCGAGAAACCTTTGTTTGGTTTCGAAGTAGAAAGCGAATCCTTTGATAGAATCTTTGGGGGAAACCGTATTGATATCCGGCCTCAAGGACAACTCGAGGTGGATTTTGGAGTTAATGTAAGCCGAACTGAAAATCCAGCCCTTGCCGAAAGACAAAGAAGGATAATTACCCCAGAATTTAATCAGCGCATTAACCTTAACGTAGTTGGGCAAATTGGGGAAAAATTAAAATTAGGAACCAACTACAACACCGAAGCGACTTTTGAATTCGATAACCAAATGAAATTGGATTACTCGGGTGAAGAAGACGATATTATAAAGAAAATTGAGGCAGGTAACGTTTCCCTTCCGCTTAACAATAGCCTTATTACCGGTAGCCAGAGTTTATTTGGTATTAAAACGCAGCTCCAATTTGGAAGATTAACAGCCACCACTGTTTTCTCCCAACAAAAGGGAAAAAGATCTGAAATTGAAGTTTCGGGAGGAGCTCAAACTTCCAAATTTGAAATAAAGGCAGACGAGTACGAAGCGAACAAGCACTTCTTTCTATCGAACTACTTTAGGAATCAGTACGACAAGGCGCTGGCGAGTCTACCGAATGTGAATTCGGGTATAAACATTACGAGGATAGAGGTTTGGGTAACCAATTACAATAATACCACTGAGGATACTAGGAATATTGTAGCCATTTCCGATTTAGGGGAAGATCAGGCATACCAGACTCCAAATTATAATCCTCCCTTTACCTTTACAGATAACGACCCAGGGCGTCACCCATACAATAACCACAACAGCATATATGCGGATATTTCGCAGGATCCTGATATAACAGGTTTTAGTAATGCTGCCAGTGCTTTAGAGGCAAAGGGTTATGTTTCTGCCGTCCATTTCGAGAAACTGGAAAGTGCTAGGAAATTAAGAGACAGCGATTTTAGCTTAAACCCAAGACTAGGTTTTATTACGCTTAATTCCCAGCCTCTTAACAACGACGAAGTATTGGCAGTTGCATTTGAGTATACTTTAAATGGAGAAACCTACCAGGTAGGACAGCTTTCTACTGATGGGGTAAATCCACCTAAAGCGCTGTTGCTAAAACTTATTAAGCCTACCATCATCAACCCTCGTATTCCCCTTTGGGATCTGATGATGAAAAACGTTTACTCGATAAACGCCTACCAAGTAAATAAGCAAGACTTTACCTTAAATGTGCTGTACAACAGCCCAGAAATAGGGGTGAACATTAATTATTTGCCATTAAAAGGGGTGGAAGACAAACCTTTGCTTCAGGTGGTGGGCTTAGATCGTTTAGATGCTGTGGGTGCCTCAAATCCTGATGGAGTTTTTGACTTTGTGGATGGTGCTGCAACTAACGGAGGAACTATAAATGCCAGAAATGGTAGGATATACTTAACCTCTGTTGAACCCTTTGGTGAGTTTCTAGAGAAACAGCTTATTGCTGCTGGGGTTCCGCCCGATACCATTGCAAATGTCGTTTTCAAGGAGCTTTACGATTCCACGGTTATTGCTGCGCAACAAATTCCAGAGAAAAACCGATTTAGTATGGCGGGAGAATACAAGTCTGCCTCGGGATCGGAAATTTCGCTTAACGCTTTAAACATACCCGAAGGTTCAGTGGTGGTTTCTGCTGGTGGGGTGGTACTTAAAGAAAATGTCGATTATACCGTAGATTACAATTTGGGTAGGGTAACCATTATAAATCAAGGGTTACTGGAGTCGCAAACCCCCATCAAAATCAGTTTGGAGTCTAACTCATTGTTCTCGGTACAACAGAAAACCCTTATTGGAGGACGTTTCGATTATCGAGTTAGCAAAGACATAAACATTGGTGCAACCATTTTAAATCTTAGCGAACGACCCATCACTCCAAAAGTTAATTTTGGCGATGAACCCATTAACAATACCATTTATGGGTTTGATGTTGCTTTCCAAAAAGAGGCTCCCTTCCTAACAAAGTTGGTGGATGGACTTCCATTTATTAGCACTAAGGAGAAGTCGAATATTAGTTTCAACGGGGAATTTGCTCAGTTAATACCAGGGCACTCCAGAGCAATTGGTCAAGGTGGAAATGCCTACATCGATGATTTCGAAGGTTCACAATCTACCATTGATTTAAGATCTGCGAACGGCTGGAGTTTAGCTTCTGCACCGCAAGGGCAGCCAACTTTATTTCCCAATGGTGGGAAAACCAATAATCTGGAATATGGGTACGACAGAGCACAATTGGCGTGGCACGTTATTGATCCGTTATTCTTTAGAAACGATAATCTAACCCCTGATAATATAGACGACGATATTCGTTCTAACCATTTTCAGCGTCAGGTACTGGAACAGGAAGTATTTCCCAACCGCCAATTAGCGCCTCAAACTCCTGCAAACATTGCCGTTTTTGATTTAAACTTCTTCCCGAAAGAAAGAGGTCCCTATAACTTTAACCCCAACCTAGAGCCAGACGGTAGCCTGAGTAATCCGGAGGAATCTTGGGGGGGGATTATGAAAAGAATTTCTACTTCCAATTTCGAACAAAACAACGTTGAGTTCATTCAGTTCTGGTTAATGGATCCCTTTAACGAGGATTCTAAAAATACTACTGGTGGTGATCTGTATTTTAACCTAGGGAATATTTCGGAGGATATCTTAAAGGATTCGAGAAAGAGTTTTGAGAATGGTCTTCCTAAAAATCCATCGGACATCGATGCGCAATTGGATACTACCGTTTGGGGATTGATACCCAAAAAACAAAGTATAGTTAACGCCTTTGATAACTCCGATAATTCTACCAAAACCCAGGATGTGGGTATGGATGGATTACCGGATTTAGCTGAGCGTACTTTCTTTAAACCATTTTTGGATGCCATCCGTCCAAGGGTTAGTCCCGAAGCGTATAATGCGATTGTGAATGACCCTGCGAATGATAATTACCATTATTATCGAGGTACAGATTACGATGATGCTAGTCTCGATATTATAGAGCGCTATAAAAGATACAATGGAGTAGAAGGTAACTCGCCTACCACTCAAGATAGTCCGGAAAACTATCCAACTTCGGCTACTGCAATTCCAACTACAGAGGACGTTAACCTGGATAACAACTTATCAGAATCGGAAAGTTATTTCCAATACCGAGTTTCTCTAAGACCTGAGGATATGGTTGTTGGACAGAATTTCATTACCAACGTTGTTGAGGCGGTTCCCGAACTCCCCAATGGAGCCGAGAAACCAGTAAAATGGTACCAGTTTAAAGTACCCGTTCGCGCTCCAGAAGCAACTATTGGTGGAATTCAAGATTTAAGAGCCATCCGTTTTATCAGAATGTTCATGAAGGGGTGGTCTGAGCAGGCAAATTTAAGGTTTGCAAGATTGGAGTTGGTGCGAGGAGAATGGCGTAAGTACCAAAAGGCATTACTGGATCCAGATGCACCGCTTCCGGCGGTTACCAGTAGCTTCGATATTGCGGCTGTGAATATTGAGGAAAACTCTCAACGTGAGCCGGTAAATTATGTGCTGCCTCCAGGGATAGCAAGGGAGCGAGATGTATCTACAACCAACGCGCGGGAACTAAACGAGCAAGCATTGGTTTTGCGTTCTCAGAACTTAAACGACGGGGAGGCAAAGGCTGGATTTAAAAATACCCAGTTCGATGTTAGACAATACAAGAAAATTCAAATGTACGTTCACGGAGAAAATATCTCCGAGAGCTTACCTCTGAATTATGGAGATATCACTGTTTTTGTTCGTTTGGGATCGGATTTTGAAAATAACTACTACGAGTACGAAATGCCGCTCACCCCAACCGATATTTCGGGGGGGATAGTAACGGATCCAAACCGTGTTTGGCCAGAGGCGAACAACATGGTTATCGAGTTCGAGGATCTGCAGAATTTGAAAATCGAACGAAATAATGGCGGTAATCCTGCCATAATAGAGTATTCTAAAACCATAGGTAAAAATAGAGTGACCATTAAGGGGAACCCTGTTTTAAGTGATGTAACAACCTTGATGATAGGGATTCGAAATCCGTATCGAGAGAAGAATATTTGGAACAACGATGACGGTCGATTAAGATCGGTAGAGGTTTGGGTAAACGAGTTGCGTTTAACCGATTTTACCAATGAAGGGGGATGGGCTGCCGTAGGTAGATTAAATGCCGATCTCGCCGATTTTGGTACCGTTGCCGTGGCGGGTAATATCAGTACCCCTGGCTTTGGGTCTATTGAGAAAAAGGTAAACGAAAGGCAACAAGAAACCCGAAAAGGCTACGATGCCAGTACCAATTTGGAATTAGGGAAATTTTTACCCGAGGAATCGGGAATAAAAATTCCAATGTACATGGGAGTTTCAGAACAAACCGTGAATCCTCGCTACGATCCGCTATCTCCAGACTTAGAGTTTGATCAGGCAACAGATGGATTATCCAAAGATGCCAAGGAAAAGCGTTTAAGAAGAACGCAAACTAAAACCATAAGGAGATCTATAAACTTCACAGGGGTTAGAAAGGAAAGAACTAATCCAGAAAAGAAACCCAAGATTTACGATGTAGAAAACTTGTCGTTAAGTTATGCCTACAACGAAACCTACTTCAGAGATTTTAATACCGAGAATAAGATTAATAAAACCTATCGAGGAGGTTTGACCTATGGGTTTAATCATATTCCAAAAAGCATAAAACCCTTCGAAAAGGTAGAGTGGCTGCAAGAAGGGAAATACTTTGCGCCCATTAGAGACTTTAACTTTTACTTATCTCCAAGAAATATTGCCTTCAGTACTACTGTAAACAGGTCATATACTCAGCAGGTAATCCGCTCCAATACAGAGTTCGAATTGCCTCCGACTCCAAACTATACTAAAACCTTTAACTGGAATAGGGTTTACGATTTAAAATACGATTTAACCAAGTCGTTAAAGTTAACGTACAACGCTAATAATGAGGCGGTAATTGGGGAACCTGCTGGAAGGGTTAGCAAGCAGTTCGAAGACGAGTACAAGGTCTTTGTAGATAGCGTTAGAGCGAGTATTCGAGAATTTGGTGAAACCACGCACTTTACGCAAACGGTTGGATTGAATTACAACATCCCCTTAAGTAAAATTCCCGCTTTAGATTGGTTAGACGCCAATTTGGGATACAATGGAACTTACGATTGGCAGCGAGCACCGTTTTCTCAAGATAGTTTGGGGCATACCCTACAAAATAGCAATACCAAATCTATTAATGGACAAGCCACCTTTGCTCGCTTATACAACAAGGTTAAATTCTTAAGGGAGTTAACTGCCAAGAAAAATAGAGCTAGGCGTTCACGCTCAAGAAGCAGCGCAGTAAGTTCTTTAAACAACCTTAATAAAATTCAACCTAATAAATCGGATACTACCGATAAAAAGAAGAAAAAGGATCCAAACGCCTTAAACCCCGCAGAACAGTTCCTAAGTCTATTGATGTCGGCTAAAACGGCAACGTTTACCTACACCAAAAACCAGGGTATGATGTTGCCGGGATATGCAAAGAGGACCAGTATTATGGGGATGGACCCTGGGTTTAATGCACCAGGGTTTGGCTTTGTTTTCGGGCAGCAAAATGAAGACTTCCCATTTATGGCGGCCCAAGAAGGATGGTTAGTAGCAGAACCAGAGCTTTTCCAGCCTTACACCACCACCGAAAATGAAACGTATAATCTTAGGTTGAATCTAGAACCGGTTAAGGATATGCGTATCGATTTAAGTTGGAATAAAGACTTAACGGTTTCTAGCAATGGGTTTTTCAGGCACAATGGAGATACCAATCAGTTTGGCCAATTGTTATTCAATCCCGATGCTTGGGAGTTGCAAAGCCCGGTAGAGCAAGGTTCGGTTAGTATGTCTATAAACATGCTTAAAACCGCCTTCACACCAGATGATCCAGATAATTTTACCAACCCATTATTTGATGAGCTCCTAGAAAATAGAAGAGAAATTTCTAGACGTTTAGGAGAAGAAGATGACAACAGTTCTGGCGTATTGCAGTCTGGATATTACGATGGTTACAGTGGAAGCTCGCAACATGTATTAATTCCCTCTTTTATGGCGGCGTACACTGGTAAATCTGCAAATTCTGTTTCACTGGATATTTTTGGTCAAACCCCCGCGCCAAGTTGGAATTTAACTTATACCGGACTGGGGAAAGTTCCCGCCATGCGAAAATTGTTTAGAAACGTTTCGGTAAATCACGCTTACAAAGCGTCGGCGAGAGCTAGTTATACCACCAACCTGCAGAGTACAGATAATAACGGTAATGCGGCAAGAAGTGGAGACAACAACGACTTTATTCCCGAAAGGCAAATAACAACAGTTGCAATTCAAGAAAGTTTGGCACCGCTAGTTGGATTTAACGTGAGTTGGAAAAACAGTTTAAGCACCAAGCTTAATGTTAATAAAGATCGTCAGGTAGCATTGAGTTTAACCAACCAGCAGATAACGGAGGTAAAGAGTCTTGGCTTTGATATTGGTATAGGGTACAGGTTTAAGGACGTGAAATTCCCTTTCCAAATAGGGAATAAAGATTTGAAGAGTGATATAAACGCAAACGCCCAAATATCAATTGCCAGAAACGTTACCGTTATTAGAAAAATTAATGAGGGGGTTAATGATCCTACGGATGGTAGATTAAGCATTTCGATACGTTGCAATGCAGATTATGTGGTGAACTCTCAAATTACCATTAGAGCATATTACGATCGCAGTGTAACTAAGCCCGTTTTATCCATCCCATTCCCAACATTTAATACGCGAGCAGGTTTAAGTTTTAGATATTCTTTAGCACCGTAATGGTCGACTTAGCTATTTGATTATTTTTGGCGACAAACGAGAATTAAATCATGAATATTCCAGCAGATTTAAAGTACACCAAAGACCACGAGTGGGTTAAAATAGAAGGAGATATTGCAACGGTAGGTATCACCGATTTTGCTCAGGGAGAGCTAGGAGATATTGTTTTTGTAGACGTAGACACCGTAGGTGATGACGTTGAAGAGGGAGAAGTTTTTGGGTCGGTAGAGGCTGTTAAAACTGTTTCTGACTTGTTTATGCCACTTACCGGTGAGGTAATGGAATTTAACGAGGAGTTAGAAGATAATCCTGAGTTGGTAAATGAAGATCCATACGGTAAAGGATGGATGATAAAGATTAAGATGGCCGATACAAATGTAGATAGTCTATTATCTGCAGACGACTACAAGGCTATTCTGTAAGATTCCGTTTTGGTATTCCGTTTCCATGTGGTGAGTATAATTTGGGGACTAATTATCCTGGTCCTTGGATTAATCCCCTCTTCTTGGTTTCCAGAAAATAACCTGGGAGAGTTTAGCATGGATAAGGTCATCCACTTTACCTTGTATTTTATTTTTACCCTGGTTACCATAATTGGAGTTAAAAAGGAATACATACACGGCGGATTTCGATACCACCCCATAGTTTTTTCACTCGTTTTGGTAATTACATTTTCGTGTCTTACCGAGATTTTACAGAATTGGGTGGTGGATAGAAATTTTGAATGGATGGATATTTTAGCCAACATGTCTGGAATTTTGGCTGGATTAACAGGATTTCGGGTTCTATACGGAAAGCGATTATTCTATTTATAGGGAATTAGAAAAAAGCAAAAAATAAACGCCTCGGAATTTCGTTTAGATTAAACAAATCCTCTATTTTTGAGGCAAACTGCACAATATGGAGTTAAAGAAAAACCCAGAAGCTAACCTAGAAAACAAACGCAGCGGATTTTTATTCGTGGGGTTAGTCTTTGCCTTGGCCTTGGTGCTATTGGCATTTGAGTATACCACCTACGATAAGGAAATATCTTCCTTAGGTGAATTACAATTAGATCTTATCGAGGAGGAAATTGTGCCTATTGCACAAGTGCAGCCACCTCCACCACCTCCACCACCACAACCTACAACTGTTATCGAAATTGTAGACGATGAGGAGGATGTTGAAGAAGAACTTGAGGTTATGGACCTTGAGGTTGATGAAGACACCGACGTTGAAATCGTTGAGATGCCGGCAGAAGAAGTAGAAGAAGAAGAGATTTTTACCATTGTTGAGCAAATGCCTCAATTCCCTGGTGGAGATGCAGAGCTTTTTAAATACTTAGGAAAGAACATTAAGTACCCAACCATGGCACAAGATGCAGGTATCCAAGGGGTAGTGTTCGTAACCTTCGTAGTTGAGAAAGATGGTTCTGTTTCAGACGCTAGAGTTCTACGCGGAATTGGCGGAGGATGCGACGAAGAAGCGTTAAGAGTTGTTCGCTCTATGCCAAAATGGACACCAGGTGAGCAGCGTGGTAAAAAAGTGAAAGTTCAGTACAACTTACCAGTAAGGTTTACCCTTAGGTAATTGTCGGATATTTATAATTGTACAACCACCTAGCATCGGCTAGGTGGTTTTTTTTTGCATGATTGTTTTTTGCCGCTCATTTACTGGCTTTGAGGATAAAATTTACTTTCTAAAACTATCTTAAAAACCTAAGTTTGTGGCCTTACCCGTATAAGAAATGAAGAAGGTAGCTTTAATTACAGGAATCACTGGACAGGATGGTGCTTATTTAGCAGAACTCCTACTAGAAAAAGGATATGAAGTGCATGGTTTAAAAAGGAGAGCATCTCTTTTTAATACCGATAGAATAGATCACTTATACCAGGATCCTCACGAAAAAAATATTCGATTTAAGTTACACTACTCAGACTTAACCGACTCCACTAATCTTATTCGTATTGTGCAGGAGGTGCAACCTGATGAAATATATAACCTAGCAGCTCAATCGCACGTACAAGTTTCTTTTGAAATGCCAGAGTATACAGCAAACGCTGATGGAGTGGGTACTTTGCGCTTGTTAGAGGCAATTAGGATTTGTGGCCTGGAAAAGAAAACAAAATTCTATCAAGCTTCTACATCGGAACTTTACGGGTTGGTACAGGAGATTCCTCAAAAAGAGACCACGCCATTTTACCCTAGATCTCCATACGGGGTGGCTAAGTTATATGCCTTTTGGATTACCAAAAATTACCGTGAAGCCTACGGAATGTACGCATGCAACGGAATACTATTTAACCACGAATCACCACTTAGGGGGGAGACTTTTGTTACAAGAAAAATAACAAGAGCAGTTGCTAAAATTAAACTCGGACTTCAGGATAAACTGTACTTAGGAAATCTCGATGCTAAACGCGATTGGGGACACGCCAAGGACTACGTTGAAGGTATGTGGCGCATGCTGCAGCAAGAAACCGCTGATGACTTTGTATTGGCAACAGGAAAAACCTACGAGGTTAGACACTTTGTTAACCTTGCTTTTAAGGAGGTTGGAATAGAGTTGGAGTGGAAAGGAAGCGGAGTCGACGAAAAAGGTCTAGATAAAGCAACTGGAAATGTTTTAGTTGAAATAGATGAACGCTACCACCGACCTGCAGAAGTAGATTTATTAGTAGGAGACGCTAGTAAGGCGAAAAAAGAATTGGGCTGGGAACCAAAATATGATTTAGAAGGCCTTGTTAAAGATATGGTTCAGGCCGATCTTAGCTTATTCCAAAGAGATAAATACCTGCTAAAAGGTGGCCATAAAGTGATGAACTATCATGAATAAAGCCGCCAAAATCTATGTAGCCGGACATAGGGGGATGGTGGGGTCTGCCATCGTTCGAAAATTGAAGCAAGAAGGCTATAGCAATCTGGTGTATAAAACCAGTTCTGAGCTGGATTTACGCAACCAGTCTGCTGTAAACACTTTTTTTGAATCCGAAAAACCAGAGATTGTTTTTCTAGCTGCTGCTAAGGTTGGGGGGATAGTTGCAAACAACACTTATCGTGCCGACTTCCTGTATGATAATTTGCTGATTGCCTCCAACATCATAAAGGCCGCACATGATTTTAAATCTGAAAAACTACTCTTTTTAGGCTCATCTTGTATCTACCCAAAGCTTGCTCCACAGCCTTTAAAAGAGGAGTATTTGCTTAGCGGATACCTGGAGCCAACAAATGAACCTTACGCCATTGCAAAAATTGCGGGAATAAAGTTGTGCGAAGAGTATAGAAACCAGTACAACTGCAATTTTATTTCTGCCATGCCGACCAATTTGTACGGTCCAAATGATAATTACGACCCTCAAAATTCGCATGTACTGCCGGCCTTAATCAGAAAGTTTCACGAGGCTAAGTTGAACGGTAGTAAAAGCGTTACCCTTTGGGGTACGGGCTCTCCAAAACGAGAGTTCTTGCACGTAGATGATCTGGCGGAGGCTTGTTTGTTCCTAATGGATAATTATAATGATTCCCAGTTCTTGAATGTTGGAGTAGGAGAAGACTTATCTATTCTGGAGCTTGCCGAGTTGATAAAAGACATCGTTGGCTTTGAAGGTGAAATTGTACATGACACGAGTAAGCCCGACGGTACACCAAGAAAATTGATGGATGTTACACGTATTAATAACTTGGGCTGGAAAGCAAAAATTTCTCTCCAAGAGGGAATAAAATCTGTTTATGAAGAGTTTACGTCAAAATATTCTGCATAAATCCATAATAACCCTTCTCTTTATTTCCCTTTTATCCATTGAAGCAAAGGCACAAGTAAGAGGTGGCGACATTAAATTGGATCAATCGCCTATTATCCGCTTGGATACAAATATAGATTCACGGAATTTTCTTCAGCGGCTTGTAACCGAACCCCTAGTATCTGTAAGGGATGACAAGACGGATATCGTTATAACGCCCCTTTTAGACCAAATAGTTGGAAGAAACTCGAAGTTTAATGGAGATTATTGGTGGCGCAATGGGCGAGGAGCTTACGTAGGAGTATTTGGCAATAACCTTGAGATTGAGGCCTATATTTTGGAGATGCAAACAGTTCATCCTCCATCCTTTTTATCTGAATTCTACGAAAGTCATGGCGCTATTCCGGAGTACAGTCGTTGGAAGCGTTTTAAAGAAAACGGTTTCGATGCCAATAACGCAGGAGGAACTATAGCTCTGAATCCTACTGAAGGATGGCACTTAAAAGGTGGTTACGGTAAGGTTATTCAGGGTGCGGGATACAGAAATCTGGTGTTCGGAAGAAATTTTGCCTCTTACCCTTTTCTCCAATCTTCCATCAATCTATACCAAAATAAACTGCGCTTAGAAAATGTGTGGTTTCGTTTAAGCAGTTCCGAACGCATAAAGAAAACAGCAAGTGCGGAAGCTCAGTTTCAGCAAAATAGGGGAGTTAAATCTAGTATTATCTATGATGTATCTAAAAAGTTAAGTGTAGGACTTGGGGAGTTGAGATATAGCAGGTCGCATAAAGACGAAGGGTTGTTGATGGATTCGAAGGAAAATCCAGCCACTTGGTACGACTATAATCCGATTCCGCTTTTGGGAGTTTTGGCACGTCACATAAAAGATGATAAACCAGATGAAAGAGTGGAAAGTAACTCGGTTACATTGGATATACTCTTTAAACCCAATAACTACCTTAAATTTTACGGAACAGCATTTGTGGATTTTTTTACTGAAAATGGCCAATTTCAGCTAGGAGGAGAATTTAATTTACAACGGGAATTTGGACTGCGATTTAGGGCAGAAAAATTATGGTTCTCGGATGTTGCTCTGTTAAGCGAGTATTCTGGAATATTTCCGGCAAATGGAGATATGGGAGATCAGCAGACCCTTTTGGAAAGTGAGGCGAGTTACAAGCGATTTTTCCTTCACGGAACAGGGGTAATATACTCTGTATACAAGGCACCAAGCGGTACGCGAAACACTAGATTAGTAGGCGATTTTGGATTGGGGTATGTGATAAACCCCAGTTATCACTTAAAAATTCAATGTGGCTACGCAGTTAGCGGTTTAGACCGAAATATTTATGTTAGATTGGCTACCCATTTGTTTGGTCGTCGCCTAGATTTTTAGTGTATGTTCGAAGTGTTTTTTTGCGGAATAATTTTAATGCTGGTGGCAACACCGGTTGTCATTAAGGTGGCGAAAATTAAGCACCTGGTGGATGTTCCGGATCGAAAAAGGAAGGTACATGTGTATTCTACTCCAACCATTGGTGGTGTTTCGATATTCGCTTGTTTTTTAATTACATTTTGCTTGTTCGCCCCAGTTACTGATGTTAACACGGGTAACGAATTTAGATACCTCATTTGCTGTTTGCTTATCCTCTTTTACGTTGGGTTAAAAGACGATATAACTGGCTTATCCGCACTTAAAAAGCTGATTGCTCATCTTATTGTTGGGTACATTCTGGTTTATCTAGCTGATATTAGAATAGTAAGTATGGGGGGGATATTTGGGCTACATCAATTACCCGATATCGTTTCGTACAGCCTCAGTATTTTTACTTATATCGTCATAATAAATTCAATGAATTTAATAGACGGTATAGATGGTTTGGCAGCAGGTATTGGGTGTTTGGCCTCCTTGTTTTTTGCTTTTTACTTCTATCAGTGTGGCGACCTGTTTTGGACTACCCTAGCTATATCATTAGCGGGTGCGCTTAGTGGCTTCTTAGTCTTTAATTTTTCTCCAGCCAAAATATTTATGGGCGACTCTGGGAGTTTGGTTATTGGTTTCGTTTTGGCCATTTTGGCAATGAAGCTTATAAATTACCCTACCCAACCAGATTGGGAGTTTTTAAGACCCGTTTCCAAGCCTGTTTTGGCAATGTCTATTTTGTCTTATCCACTCATAGACACGCTAAGAGTTTTTGCAATTCGAGCCTTAAATGGAGTTTCCCCATTTTCCCCGGATAAGAATCACGTGCATCACATCTTAATCGACGATAATAAAAGGCGTCATGGTCCTGTAGCTGTAATTTTATACGGCTATTGTATTGCAGTAATTCTATTGAATTTGGTTTGGGATCAACTACCTGTAACCTGGTATTTTGTGGCCATGTTATTTTCGGCTGCCCTTTTATTGCAAGCACTGGTTTGGATTAAAAGATTGCGTTAATCGATGAGAATTTCCTTGTTGATATTAGGCTTAGCATTGAGTTTTTCTCAAATATTTGCCCAGTCTATTTCCATCAACAAAATTGATTCCATTAAGGATGTAAGTGCTGGGTTTTCCATGCAGCTAAGGGGAATTAATTCACTCAATGCTTCCAAGCAAAAGAATCTGTTAAATGGCTATGTCGAATTTCGCTATCAGGCCAGGTTTCAGGTTAACCGTCTTCAATTCTTATTGCAACCCCAGTTATTTATGGGGAACTTTGGTGAAGACCAAATTTTGCTGCGCAAAAGCGGCGCACCACTAAATTATGTAGGAGAAAGCGGACCACTATTAGCTGGAAATTATGTTTTAAGCTATAAGTTATCTGATCGCAGTGTTTTGGCCACAGGAAAAGCAACCTTTAGTGAAGATATTGGGTATAGAGGACTTTTACATAATTCTTTATCTGCTCCCATTCCATTTTTGGGTTTTAGCTGGACAGGCAAAAAATTCTTTTTCAATTATCGATATCAAATTGCGCAGAATCCAAAGGGTGAGTATCCCGATAATGAGTTTTACAGTAAGCATAAGGGCATAGTGCACCATAAGTTTGGGTATCAGAATCATTGGTTGCGCATCGCTGTTTTCGAGGCCATAACATGGGCGGCCAACGATTCATCCAACCAGAGATATATTGAAGCTCAGTATCTAATACCCTTTGTTCCATATAGGCCGGTTGAATTTCAATCTGGATCTTCGGATAACGCCTTGCTGGGAGGAGAATTACAATTAAACAAGAACGGCTTTACCGCTTACGGAAAGTTGATTTTCGATGAGTTTCTTCTGAGAGAGTTAAAAGCTGGCGATGGTTGGTGGGCCAATAAATGGTCTTTACAATTAGGATTGGAAAAGTCGTTTGTAATAGGAAACGGTACCTTAAAGCTTAGATTGGAGCACAACCGAACTCGTCCTTTTACTTTTGGACATAATTTTGTGGCTCAAGGTTGGCATCATAGGGGGCGGGCTATTGGTCATCCTCTTGGAAATAATTTTTCCGAATCCATTTTGCGGGGTCAGGTTGAAAATCAATCTTTTAAGTATGGTTTTCATCTGTCGGCCATAGAACTTGGCAGCAGGCTGGCACAAGATGGTGGAGATATATATAGCAGCAGCAACAACAGAAAGTCGGATTACGGATATCAGGCGGTAGAAATTCCGGACAACTACCTTTTTTATTCTTTTTGGTTAGATCGAAAGGTTGAGGTAAATGGTAATCCATACTGGTTACAGTTGGCTTTTTCTTCGCGAACTGGCTATAAAAATGACAATGATTATTGGTTAGAAGTAGGAATTAGAAGAGGGATCTTTAAGAATTACTATCAATACTAATTTTCTAACCCGACTAAAGCTCTATTTTTGCACAAATTTCCCACGTGGTAGAAAAGAAACACAATCCGTTTTCCTCACTACCGGCGCTTTTTAAGCTCCGATTATCCTCCTTGGTGATTTTTTCCGCCTTATTTGGATATATGTTCCATCATATGCCGGAAGGAAAGGAGTGGCTAAATCTACTTTGGCTGCTAATTGGGGGTATGTTAGTGACTGGGGCTAGTAACGGAATTAATCAGATTATTGAAATAGAGAGCGATAAGAAAATGTCGCGAACCAAAGAACGTCCATTGCCCGCTGGGAAAATGACACCCAACCAGGCATGGGTTCTGTGTGTTATTACTGCCATTCTTGGTTTAGGGACACTTTATTTCGCGTTTGGCTGGTTAACCGCTTTACTTAGTTTATCGGCATTAGTTTCTTACGCCTTTATATACACGCCCTTAAAATCTAAAACACCATTCGCCGTGTTTATCGGAGCTTTTCCGGGTGCAATTCCGCCCCTATTAGGTTGGGTAGCAGCGGCTAATAGCTTTGGTTTAGGAGGCGGTATTTTGTTTATCATACAATTTATTTGGCAGTTCCCTCACTTTTGGGCTATTGCATGGGTATTAGAAGACGATTATAGCTTGGGTGGGTTTAAATTATTACCATCTGCTGGAGGTAGAGATCAATCTAGTGCATTCCAGATCTATATGTATTCGTTGTTTTTAATTCCATGTGGATTGTTGCCATATGCATTCAATTTCTCTGGATTATATGGAGGGATAATTGCAGCTATCGCGGCATTGCCTATAGCGTATTACAGCGGAAAACTTTACACTGGATTGTCGGTTTCTATGGCAAGGAAAGTAATGTTTAGCAGTTTCTTCTATTTGCCGGTGGCGCTAATAGCCATAGTGGTAGATAAAATCTAAAATCATTTTATGAGTCAGATAGAAAATCAAACCAATGCCGATAGCCCCGAGGTTAAAGCGCGTTCAAAGAAAATGTTGTTATACATAGGTATATTCAGCATAGTGATGTTGTTTGGGGGATTAACCTCAGCTTACATCGTTTCGCAAGCCGATGGATTTTGGGTAGATATTACCCTTCCAAGCGGATTTTATATTTCTTCAGCAGTCTTATTACTAAGTAGCTTTACCATTTGGAAAGCGCTACAAAAAGCCAGAAACAATCAAAACCCAACGGCTTTGGTGATGGTTACCCTGTTACTGGGGATAGCATTTGCTTTAATTCAATTCGAAAGCTGGAATCAACTCACCGAGAAGGGGAGTTATTTTATTGGGAGCCTTAACGATTTAAAAGGTACCCACGGCGAGGATTACACTTTTATTTACAAAGGGCAAAAGCTGGTTGAGGTAGATGGAGAATTTTACAGCCCAGATGATAAGTACTACGAAAACCCATTAAAAGATAAGATTTTGGGTTCTCGCAACAGCGCAAGTAGCTACATTTTCATTCTTAGTGCGGTGCATTTACTGCATTTATTAGGGGGATTAATCTACTTGTTGGTTGTTTATATTGAATCTAAAAAAGGGAAATATCAGGGCGGAAATACTTTACGCTTAGAACTTTGTGGAACATATTGGCATTTTCTAGACGGCTTGTGGCTATATTTGTTCCTGTTTTTACTTTTTATTCATTAAAATTGCACAACTTTTAAAGCGAGGAGCGGTTTATGGCAGGACATGCTAAACAGCAGATAGACACAGCCACCTTATGGGGCGGTAAAATGTCACCATTTTCTATGAGCTACGGAAAGCTCATGATGTGGTTCTTTTTAGTTTCCGATGCACTAACCTTTGGAGGATTACTAGTAGCATACGGATATGCAAGACACAAGTATACAGGCGAATGGCCTATAGCGGAAGATGTATTCCACTCTTTCCCAGGTACAGATGCTTATTTGCCTTTGGCTTATGTGGCATTAATGACCTTTTTACTTATTGTTTCTTCGGTAACCATGGTGTTAGCAGTAGAAGCGGGTCATAGACTAGATAAAAAAGGTGTTATCAAGTGGTTGGCAGCAACTGTAGTTGGTGGATTCTTCTTCTTAGGGTCTCAGGCTTGGGAGTGGTCTCACTTTATCCACGGTTCTAGTGGGTATGTTCTTCTTGAAAACGGAGAAAAAGCAACCTTCGAAACGCACGGACACCATTTCCATAGCACCGAGGAGCTTTATGCCGAAGCGGATCTTGTATTAGAAGACGGAACCGTATTAAGCGGAACAGAGAAAGATCAAGCACTTTCTACCATGTACAAGCACGTTCAAGGTGCTAACCTTAAAGAAAACGAATACGGACCTCAGTTATATGCAAACTTTTTCTTCTTTATCACTGGTTTCCACGGTTTCCACGTATTCTCTGGAGTAGTGATAAACCTATTGGTTCTTATTCAAGTGGCAAGAGGCGTTTACGACTCTAGAGGTCACTTCGAAATGGTTGAGAAAGTTGGTCTTTACTGGCACTTTGTAGATTTAGTGTGGGTATTTGTATTTACCTTCTTCTACCTACTGTAATCCCAAACATTGATTTAAGGAAATGGAAAGAGACGATATTATTGAATACGCTCCCGATCAGGTTCACGGAGAAGAAGCGGGAAGAAAAATTCGTAAGAACATCATCAAAGTTACCTTGTTATTAACGGTAATTACTGCTGTAGAAGTTCTTGTTGGTGTATTTTACGGAAGAGGAACAGTATCAGATACAACTTGGTTTTGGATTAAGTTATTCTATATCATCCTAACCTTGGTAAAAGCAGGATACATTGTAATGTCTTTCATGCACCTTGGTGATGAAAGAAAGAATGCGAGAAACGTAATTCTTTATCCATACGCTTTATTTATCTGTTATTTAATTTTCATTGCACTAACAGAGTCTAGCTACGTGCACGATATGTTAGTTAAATTCTTTTAGATAAGCTCTGAAACCAGCACCTAAATATTTAAAATGGACAGGCATAGCACTCATGTTGCTCATGCCTGTTTTTTTATTGTGGTTTCTCAACATGGGAACCCATAATTTTAAAAGGTTACCTGTCTTTGGTCCTAAGGTAGAAGTGTATAACGAGGCTACGGGAACTATCGATACCCTGGACCACCGCATTGCGGAGTTCAACTTTATAGATGAACACGGCAGGGCTTTTGGTTCAAAAGATATCGATAGTACCATATACGTGGCTGGGTTTGTTTTTACCCGTTGTCCTTCTATTTGTCCGAGGATGACCCAACAAATGGCGCGTTTACAACTTAAATTGGATAACGAGGCCTTTGATGAAATCAAGTTTTTACTTCATAGCGTAGATCCAAAACACGATAGCTCAGAAGTCCTTCTGGCTTTTGCAGAAAAGTATCATTTACAAGACGATAGAACCGTACTATTAACTGGTGATAAAAGCGAAATATACACGCTGGGCGCGAGCAGTTACTTATTGGCTGCCCAGGAAGACGTTTCGGCGCCAGGTGGGTTTTTACATAGCGAAAAGTTTGTATTGGTAGATCGTAAGGGTAGAATTAGAGGCTTTTACGATGGAACCAATTCCGAGGAGGTTGACCGTTTGGGAGATGAAATAAAACTCCTGCTTAAAGAGGAAGATATCGATGCATACAACCGAAGAAAAGCTAAGTCCACAGACTAAGAAATTAATTACAGCAGTTTCTGTAGTCATTCCCCTGGCCGTTGCCATTTTATTTAAAGTTAAAATCGACGGGGTTGATCTTTCATTTTTACCTCCAATTTATGCCGGTATTAATGCGGTAACCGTGGTTACACTCCTAATGGCATTAGTAGCTATAAAAAAGAAGAACATAGATTTACATCGTCTGTTCATTCAATTCTCATTGGTACTGTCGCTGTTCTTCTTGTTGTGTTACGTGGCCTATCACATAACATCAGACTCCACAGCTTTCGGTGGCGAAGGTACAATTAGAACCATTTATTACTTTGTATTAATCTCTCACATAGTCCTAAGCGTGGGTATCATACCCCTTGTGCTATTTAGCTATGCCTATGGTATTAATAACCTGGTAACCCGTCATAAAAAGTTGGTTCGTTATGCATTTCCATTGTGGATTTACGTTGCGGCAACTGGAGTTATTGTTTACCTGATGATATCGCCTTACTATGCGTAAAATCGCTTTTTACATAGTGTCGATTGCCTTGTTACTGCTTTTTGTAGAAGAAGCGAATGCGCAGTGTGCTATGTGTAAAGCGGTTACCGAATCTTCTTCCCAAGCAGATCCCAACCAGTTAAATACTGGAGCAGGAATCAATAAAGGGATTATCTACATCATGTTCATCCCCTATCTATTATTGGGCTTTTTATTCTGGCACTTTTTTAAAGATAGAATAAAGGGATTTTTGTTGGATATGGGAGTAATTGGCGGGTAATCTTTTAACTACCCACCAACTAGTTTATTTCTTTAGGGCTTTTTGAATTCTATCCTCTCTAATTAAGACATCCTTCATAAATAGTTGATAGGGAAGTTTTTCGTGCTTAGATTCTCTGAAATATTCCAGAATTTTTGACAATGATTCTGCTGTTATTAGGGATAGGTTAATCTCAAATTCTAAACCACATTCGTTAATGAAATCGTCGCTAAATTCGGGTGCAATCAATAGGGACTTAACCACGTTGTAGCCTGATTTTTCTGCTGTATTAATGTAAGATTTGATTTGTCTAGAGACTGTGCTAAACTTATTAAAGCTACTGTCTTTTGATGTCTTACATTCCACAATCATTAGGTCTTGGTTCCCCAAGTTTAAAATCAGATCAATTTTGTTCTTATTGGTGCTTATTTGATTTTTAAGATCATAATCAACATTAAATCCAAGCTGCTTAAAAATTTCACCCGTTATATCCTCAAATTTTAACCCTAGTTCACTTTCCTTAATGTTTATGCCATTTTCTTTTAGGCTTGCTAAATCTCTTGTTCCTATAAGAGTGTAATTTTCAATAAAAAGATTTTCAATGTCTGTATATGCCTCCAGAATATTTAAGGCAATATCCCCCCTGGATTTGATATTTGCACCTTCGGCGAAGCGCTTTAAATCTTCTTTAGAAAGGTTGTCCAGCAAATCTCTTGGCTTAATATTTAGGTCCAATAGAAAATCACTTTCGATTTCAATTCGATCTTCTATTTCAAATGCCGCACGAATATCTCTATCAAAGCTAGTGCTGAAACTTTTTAGGTCAGTTATTAATCTTTCGTAACCTTCAATAGAAATTCCAACCTTTTCGTCTTTTTCCAATTCATTGAAATGACTAATTAGGTTTTCCACTTTCTCCTCTAGGGTACTTCCTTTTAGTGATCCCTCAAACTTCAATTTGTCGGTCCATAACTCATTTAGAACCTTCTTTTTCTCAGTTAAAGTAGTTCCTGGTTTGTACATCTCATCAAAAAGCACATCGGAGAAGGAGATACCTTCTTTGATTAGCTGTTTAATCTTAGTTTCAGTATCAATATCGCGATATGAGATATTGTGATTCCTACATAATTGATTGATTTGAGAGTCTTTTAAAAGCCTTAGAACTCGCTTAAAGTACTTGTCCGCTACATCTTTTTTGCGAATTCGCCTTAATAGCATAACCATTTCATCAGCAACATAAACTGTATTGATCTTTTTAGAGTAAAAAATCACTCCAATGTTCTTCAGAAAGTTGATTACTTCGTCAATATCACTTTTTATTGGAGGGATAATTAGGTAGTTAATTAGTTTCACCTCCTCTTGGGAAAGGTTCAGGGCCTTAGTGAGGGTAACTAGAATGGATAGTTCGTCATCTGTAATTTTGGCATCTCTATTATTTTCGTCATCATTGAAATATGCCTCATGAACACAGGATTTGTAAATTTTATAATCTCTAATTCGGCTTACGTCAAGAGTTGGTTTTTCTGAAATTAATTCCTTGTTTAATTCTTTGGTTTTTTGTCGTAGGCTATCCAATTCCTTTTCGTAAAGCTTGTTTAACCAATCTCTTTTCAGGATTGAATTTCCATCTTTTATGAGAATATCAATAAGTATGTCTAATTGCGATGTCGTATGAACAAACTCAGCTTTAATGCAATCTGCAAACTCGTTTTGTACCAGGTTAAATATTCTAGCAATATTTCTGCTATCCACATTTTTGATATTCGAATCTGATTCGGATAATATATGTAATACTCCCTAAAAAGTGGACCAGCGGTTAAGTTTATTTACATTTAAAAAAACCGTTAGAAATGGCACGAACAAAAAGGAAATTCACAGCTAAATTTAAGGCAATGGTAGCAATAGAAGCGCTA